>CAZUFQ010000170.1:0-10229 GCA_964618735.1 uncultured Enterobacteriaceae bacterium | reverse complement strand
CATCACCATCAGACCGATACACAGGTACGCCCAGCGCCAGCCTCCGGCGTCAAGCAGCCATTGCGCGAACGACGGCATGAGGAAGGTTCCCAGTCCTAACCCAACCATCGCAAGGCCCAGCGCCAGGCCACGTTTACGGTCAAACCAGTGGGATAGCACGTTCGAATAGGGTACGGGCGCGGTGCCGCCACCAACGAGACCCAAGGCCACATAGATCAGATATAAATGCCAGAGATGCGTTGAAAGTAGGGCAAAAGACATCAATCCAAGACCAAACAGTAGGACCGAAGGAACAATGACCTTGCGCGCCCCAAAGTGATCGACCAGACGGCCAATCACTGGCAAGACTAGACTGAGCACAAGCAGTGACAACGAAAACGCCAGCGACACTTGCGACCGACTCCAGCCGAATTCCTGACTGAGCGGTTTGAAGAAGACGCCAAAGGTAAAGGTTACGATCGGACCATACCCCATGGCCAGCCCAATCGCGGAGACGAGGACAATCCACCAGCCAAAGAAGATGCGCTGTTGTTCTTGATATGGTTGCGGCGTCATTACTCCCTCCCGCTCGCCAAGGCGTGTGGCAACTATGCCAACTCCTCCAATAACGCCTTCACCGCTTTCAAGTCAACGGCGTCAAGTCCGTATATCCGGGACGCAAAACAGAGCAAATCATTGACAGCGAGGGTTCATGGAGTTTATAGAGAACGTGGCCGAAACGTTCCCCAATGTATGAACTTGGAAGTTTGGAAATGGAGAAACTTGTTCCGACGAATAGCGATGAGGCAGTTGTCTAATTCATGTTAGTTTTCACCCGCTCCGTGGACCCACGGCGCATGAAATGGAGAGTCTATTTCTTTCAAGGTCCGCGAGTTTTCCGCAGCTAGGCAGATCGAGGCCTTGCTCTTGCACTCAGAGGTGATGGTTTCTATTTTGCTTTGGCGTGAACATTCGCTTCTACATTGATCCAGAAACCAGGTTACCGCATATTCACAACCATGATGTTGATGAAGAGGAAGTCGAGGATGTATTGGAGAGTCCTGGAGAAGATCGCCCAGGGCGCGAGGGCTCTCGGGTCGCGCTCGGACAGACGCGCGGCGGACGCTTTCTCCGCGTCATTTATGTCCGTGATCCGCAACCGGACAGCGTCTTTGTCATCACTGCCTATGACTTACGCGGCAAACCGTTACTCGCCTACCGAAGGCGGCTGAGGAAGAAAGGTCGATGAAACAGCAGCACTACCCCACAGGCTGGAACGAAGAGAGAGTGCGCAAGTTACTGTTGCACTATGAGACGCAGACAGAGGATGAGGCGGTGGCCGAGGATGAAGCAGCATTCCGCCGACGTGATCAGACAGTGATGGTTGTCCCCAAACACCTTGTGCCCACGATTACTAGAATGATTGCGAGAGAAGGCAAGCGGAGGCAAAGCGTGGCCCGTCAGCTTAACAAAGGCGGAGCACCCGACCACGGCTATGTTGGGGTTCGGAAGAAACGCGAGAGGCTACAGTCTAACCGTAGCAAGTGACAGCCAGCATTGCTACTCTTTCCACTGGAGAGATAAGCGCCTCCTTCACCTATAACGCAAACGACACCTTCACCGCACCGGAAGTCTTTTTGCTCGCGGCTTCGGTCAATGCCTCGCGATACTGCTCCAGGGGATACTTGCGCGGTTTGACCGGCGTAAGATCAGCGCGACGCTTCGCTAGCAATTCCACCGCTCGGGCAAACGTGTCGGCGCGTTTGCCTTTGAACACTTCAGCGCCGTATGTCATGCTGCCAATCACCTTGATTTCTTTCATCCAGATCGGGGTCCAGTCTATATGCTCAGGCAGCGCGGCCAGCCCCAGGATCACCACACTGCCCTTTCCTTGCGTCATCCGTAGAGCTTGATTGATCGTGACGGCGCTCGTGACGGTGTCGTACACCACAGGCGCCCCGCCAGCGAGCAACGCCCCACCAGACGAAAGTGGGTGGACTTTTGTGTGCGCTAATTCTCCCACGCGAGCCATGACGTCGTCCTTTTGGGCGTCAATGACAAATTCGGCGCCAAGAGTGCGCGCCAGTTTTGCCTGGAACGGATACTTGGCGACACAGATCACTCGACACGTCGGCTCTACCGCTTTGAGCGCCGCCACATTCATCAACCCAATCGTGCCGGCGCCAATCACGACAGCAAGTTCTTTTTTCTGCGGCGGATTGTTCAACACCGCGCGCAAGCACACGGCGAACGGCTCAATTAACGAGGCTTCATCATCGCCAATCTTGTCGGGCAAGGGATGGAGACGATGACCTGGAGCCACAAAATACTCGCCCCAACCACCGCCCGTGTCACCGCAAACGCCGATGAGCATCCCGGGTTTAAGGCGTCCTTCGGCCAGATGTTCACAAATGCCCAGGTTCCCGCCGCGACACTGCACACAGAGTTTTTTGAAGCCGCGCTCTCTGCAGCCAAGCGATGGATCTATCGACACGCGCTGACCAACGTGAACCCCCTTTACTTTTTTCCCAACAGATTCTACTTCGCCAAACAGTTCGTGTCCAAGAATCACAGGCAACTGAAAATACGGTTCCGCCGCCGGCGTCGCTTTCCCTTGTAGAAAACCCAAGTCGCTGCCGCAGATGCCGGCAATTTTACTTTTGATGACTACCCAATCCTCACTCGGCAGGTCAGGAACAGGCGTTTCGCCCAACTCAAGATGGGACAGACCAGGCAGAAAATCCGGCGCAGTTTGGCCAGGAACTCGTTGCTTACGCCATACGATGGCTTTCATAACTTCTTCCCTTTCCTTTTTTGTCTATCCCGCAAGCGCCCCGTTATCGAGGTACAGTGCGTGTCCGTTGATCGACGACGCTTCATCTGAAGCCAGGAATACGGTGGTCTTCGCCACTTCATCGGGCGTAATCATACGGACCTGACGCGGGGCAAAGCTTTTCTCCCATACGTCGTCGCCGAACCCGTGCCGTTTGTACGCTTCCAGACCACGCGTTGCCATACTCGTGTCCACAAACATCGGACAGAGACAATTCACACGAATTTTTCCGGCCGCTTTCACTTCTTGCGCAACCGCCTTGGTGAACAGCACAACGCCGCCTTTCGAGGCGCAGTAAGCGGACCACAAGGCTGCTCCAATCACGCCGGCGGCTGACGCGAGGTTGATGATGCTTCCGCCGCCGCTCCGTTCGAGCAGCGGCAGTCCGTGCTTGGTGCACAAAAATACGCCTTTGAGGTTGATCCCCAACAACCAGTCCCACTCTTGCTCGGTAATTTCAGTGACCGGCTTCACTATTTCGACCCCAGCATTGTTCACCAATATGTGAAGCGCATCGTGGGCATGCTCGATAAATTGAAACAGATTGCGCACTTCAAGTTCTTGCGACACATCAGCAGCGTAGAAGTGCGCGACTCCACCCTCCCGTTTAATCTCTTCAACTGTAACCTCGCCGCTCGGCGTGTGAATATCGCTCACCACGACACGAGCCCCTTCTCGCGCCAGGTGCAGAGCGATGGTCCGGCCAATGCCGTTGCCTGCTCCGGTCACCAACGCAACTTTATCCTTGAGTCGCATAGCCTCCTCCCTTTTTGGTAGGGCGCTTGACCGAGTCTTAAACGAAGGCGCGCGACGGCGCAAGCGAGAGGTTCATTGCGACAAACGTGAGTTTTTGTCATGATCTTCGCGGGAAAGGGGACAGGAGAGGAGAAAGGATGACGGCATGGCTCAATTGACGGCAAAAGAATTTGAGGATGTGGTTGCCCTCTTGGCGAACCATCTCCGCATGGACCGCTTTCACGAAAAGTTGCTCAAGGCAAACGCGTTAGTCTCACGGAAACGACCGCCCTCAGTGCAAGCCCTGGCCGGACAGCTGTATCAGCTCAGCGCGGGGCTGCGACGCAATCACCCCGCGCGCTATGCGGTCGAGTATCTTTGGCAGGAAATGTTGTCCGAAAGTGTAAAGGAAGAACATAGCAAAACGATCGAAACGCTTGCCGAGCGCATCAATGCATGTTTAACCGACAAATTAGAAGTTATCCCCGACAAGAGCACCGACTTGGTGTCGGCCCTGGGCGCATACCACCAGGCAATGGCAGCGTTGACGAGTGACGAGGTGGCGTATTTGGAAATACTCCTGCGCGCCAGCACTGACGTCGCTAATTTCTTGCGAGAGCATAAAGATGGAGTATTAGTGGCGGCCGCGACAGCAGCACCAACACCAGAAGCCCCAACGCCTAATGAAACAGAGCAAGCTGCAAACCCAACGGAACCTAGCTAATCCGAGCTGGGAATAGCGAGACATAAAGCATGGGACGCGAGAGCTGGCACTACGTTGCGCACGAACGGGAAATTCCACAGCCGGGCGACTTCAAATCGTTACTGCTCATCCGAGAGCCGGTGCTTGTAGTGCGCGGCGAAGATGGATGCGTCCGCGTGCTCTTCAACACTTGTCGCCATCGCCCGGTTACTGTTTGCCACCAGGCAAACGGCAATACGAAACGCTTCGTCTGCAGTTATCATGGCTGGGTCTACAACACGAAAGGAAATCTGATTGGCCTCAGCGGTTCTAGTCAGCTTGAACAGAGTTTCTCAGAACGCCGAGGACTGACTCCGGCGCCGCGGGTTGCAATCTACCGGGGCTTCATCTTTGCCAGCTTAAGCCCCGAAGGCGAGACACTTGAAGAATATTTCAGAAAAACTCAATTCCCTATTGACTCTGAGGGCGCCTAAGGGACAGAGCAAGAGAAAAGGAGCAAGGAAATATGGACTACGGCATTGT
Source organism: uncultured Enterobacteriaceae bacterium (assembly GCA_964618735.1). Classification (GTDB taxonomy): domain Bacteria; phylum Desulfobacterota; class Binatia; order Bin18; family Bin18; genus SYOC01. The sequence goes on along the minus strand of CAZUFQ010000170.1, from coordinate 5,457 downwards.
GCTACCGCATTTCGGTTCGTTCGCTAGAGAAGACGTTGTACACAAAGTTGTTGCTGCCGCCGAAGCGGCGGAAGCGCTGGGCTACAGTACGGTCTGGGTGATCGATCACATTATTTTCCCCGCCAAACTCGAAGGCGGCTATGCGTTCAATCCACTCGACCCAATTTTAGAGCCTATGACGGTGTTGGCTGCATTAGCCATGAAAACGACGCGCGTCAAACTCGGCACCGCAGTACTCATCCTGCCATATCGACCCCCGATCTATACCGCCAAAGTGTTGTCCACTGTCGACGTGCTTTCCGGCGGACGATTAGTTGTTGGTGTTGGCGCTGGCTGGCTTGAACAAGAGTTCACCGCGTTGGGACAATCCATTGCGGAACGCGGCAGCCGCACGAACGAAACCATCGACATCCTGAAAGCATTGTGGACAGAAGATCTTCCCAGCTACTCGGGAAAACATTTCCAATTTAGCAACATCAAGTTTGTGCCTCAACCGGTGCAAAAGCCCCGTCCGCCAATCCTGGTGGGCGGCATGACCAAAGGCGCGCTCCAACGCGTGGCCAAACGAGGAGACGGTTGGGTGGCGATGGCTAAGAGCCCAGAAGATTTGAAAGCGCCGCTCGAAACTTTGCGAGAGTTGACTGTGAAAGCTGGTCGGAAGCCTGAAGAGTTGCAGCTCAATATGCTGCCGCTGGCGACGCCCAGTCTTGATCAAGTGATCGCTGACGCGCCACGCTACGCCGACTTGGGCGTACATCACCTCTACTTGTCGTTTCGCGCATGGACAGCGGATTTCTCGCAATTGATGGAAATGATGGCGCGGTTCGCGCACGAAGTGGGATTGAAAGGCTAAGCAGAAATGGAAGCTCCTCTACTTTGTTTTTTCTGAAAAGCTGCTAACTGAGTATTGATCACCCATAACACAAGGAGGTCTCTCATGATCCACCCCGAACGTATCGCCCATGTCGTGCTCAAAGTGCGCAACTTAGAGCAATCGAGAAAATTCTACACTGAGACTCTTGGCATGCACGTCATGAAATACTTGCCGGAAATCAAGGCAGTGTTTTTGTCCTTCAATGGTCGGGACCATCACGAAATTGCCCTTTTTGAAATCGGTGAAAAAGCCGCCACACCCCAAGCCAATCAAACCGGCATGCTCCATTTTGCTATGCGCCTGCGCACTGAAGAAGACCTGCTTGCTGCATATAAAGAATTGAAAGAGAAGAACGTACCAGTCGCATTTACCGTGAATCACGGCGTCAGCAAAAGTATCTATTTTCGCGACCCAGACAACAACGAACTCGAAGTATACACGGACAATACGATTGCGGAAATTGACGCGGTCTCCAACGGGTATCTGGGCATGGAGAAGCTCGACTTCGCGTCAGACAGTCCTGGACTAGCTGATGTAATCGCCAGTATGCGGAACTGAGGGCCTGTGCGCTACGCTCACTCTATAGCTTAAACTCGCTTCGTTCTATGGCAAAAAAGCTTTTACCATACGCTCTCAAGCAACCGCAGGGAGCGGGCCATCTGCCATAAGCCATAGAGCGACCAACGGGAGCGAGCCATCTGCTGTAAGCTATCAAGCGAACAGAGTGAGCGAGCCATGATTTGCCTCTCTTGCCAACACGACAACCGCGAAGGTGCGAAGTTTTGCGAGGCGTGTGGAAGCAAACTCGACCTGACGTGCGCTTCGTGCGGGGCCATAGTTCGGTCTACGGCGCGATTTTGCGATAACTGCGGCGCTACTCTCGCCTCCTCATCGCCATCAGCCGTACCCAGTTTAACGTTCCACGTTCAAGGTTCAACGTCCGCCCCTCCAGCTCCGAGCCCTGGCCAGTGGACTCCGCCCCATCTAGCCGCGCGCATGCGCGCGGTTGTCCTGGCCGAGGATGAACGGAAAACCATCACCGCCCTCTTTGCTGATCTCAAAGGCTCGACTGCCTTGATCGAAGGGCTTGATCCGGAAGAGGCCCGGGCCATCATTGATCCCGCCTTACAGCTCATGATGGACGCCGTGCATCGCTATGACGGCTATGTCGCTCAAGCCTTAGGCGACGGTATCTTCGCCCTGTTCGGCGCACCCATTGCTCACGAGGATCATCCCCAGCGAGCACTATACGCCGCCTTGCGCATGCAAGAGGACATGCGCCGCTATAGCGATCAGGTCCGCTTACGACACGGGACCGCCCTCGCTTTGCGGGTCGGCGTCAACACCGGCGAGGTCGTGGTGCGCTCGATTCGGAAAGACGATTTGCATACCGACTATGTGCCAGTGGGGCATTCAACCAATCTCGCGGCCCGCATGGAGCAGATGGCTACTCCCGGCTCCATCCTGACTACCGAGTACACTCACAAATTGACTGCAGGGTATTTTGAGGTAAAGGCGTTGGGCGCAGCCAGCATCAAGGGCATGGTTGACCCGTTGCCAGTCTATGAAGTGCTGGGGGCAGGCCCACTGCGCACCCGTATGCAAGTGTCTGCCCGGCGCGGCCTGACCCGCTTTGTAGGCAGACAGGCAGAACTGGAGCAGCTGCAGCACGCCTTAGAGCGAGCTAAGACTGGACATAGCCAAATTGTAGGAACGATGGGAGAACCAGGGCTCGGGAAATCGCGGCTGTTGTACGAATTCAAACTGCTCTCTCACAGTAGTTGTCTCGTGCTAGAAGCATACTCCGTCTCGCACGGCAAGGCGTCCCCATATCTGCCGGTGATTGAATTGCTCAAGAGTTACTTTCGCATTGAGCCCTCTGACGATGAGCGCACGCGCCGGCAGAAAGTCATTGGCAAGGTGCTAGAACTCGACCGCAGCCTGGAAGACACCCTGCCCTATCTTTATACGGTGCTTGGCATTGAGGAACGGCCCTCACCTCTGCAACAGATGGACCCGCAGATTCGCCGACAACGCACGTTTGACGCAATCAAGAAGCTCTTGCTGCGCGAAAGCCTCAACCAACCCTTGATTCTCATCTTCGAGGACTTGCACTGGATTGACAGTGAGACGCAAGGCTTCTTAGACACGCTGAGTAAGGGCGTAGCCTCTGCAAAGATCTTACTGTTGGTGAACTATCGACCAGAGTACCATCATGAGTGGGGACAGAAGACGTATTACACCCAGCTCCACTTGGCTCCCCTGAGCAAAGCAGAAGCGGAAGAATTTCTTGATGCGCTCTTCGGTAGTTCGGTAGGGGCCGACCTGCGTGTCGGCCCACAGGAACTGGGCGCACACACAGGTGCGCCCCTACAAACTCTCAGACAACTGATCTTGGAGAAAACTCAAGGCACGCCGTTCTTCATAGAAGAGATTGTACAAGACCTGGTGGAGCGGGGTGTGTTAGTGCGTGACAGTGTAAGGGCCGACCCGGGGCCTGCCCTGAGCTTGGCAAAGGGTGTCGGCCCACAAGCCCCGGGCGCACCCACAGGTGTGCCCCTACAGATTCCCCCCACCGTGCAAGGTGTGCTGGCGGCGCGGATCGACCGTCTCGCGCCAGAGGAAAAAACGCTACTACAGCAGTTGGCTGTCATTGGGCGGGAGTTTCCCCTGAGCCTGGTGCGCCAGGTCATTACTCAACCAGAAGAAGAATTACATCGACTGCTGGCGGCGCTGCAGCACAAGGAGTTTCTGTATGAGCAGCCCGCCTTCCCAGAAGTCGAATACATTTTCAAGCACGCTCTGACGCAAGAAGTGGCTTACGGCTCTGTGCTGATCGAGCGGCGCAAAGTGTTACATGAGCAGACCGGACAGGCGATAGAACAACTCTACAAAGAAAACCTGGACGAACACTACAGTGAGCTAGCGCATCATTATCACCGAAGTGGAAACACCGAGAAGGCTATTGAGTATTTGCAAAAGGTAGGACAGCAAGCAGTGCAACGGTCGGCGCATGCAGAAGCCGTTAGTTACCTCACCACAGCAGTGAGACTGTTGCGGGCCATGCCTGAAACTCCTGCGCGCGCTCGACGTGAACTAAGGCTACTCCTCGCCCTGAGTGTACCGCTTACTTCTGTTCGGGGCTATGCAGAGAAGGAAGTGAAAGCCATCTAAGAGCGGGCTTAGCTCCCATGTCAAAAAAACGGAGAAACACCCCAGCTCTTTCTCGTACTACGAGGACTGCGCTACTTTCATCTCGTAGGAGGAAATATACCCGAAGCCCAAGCACTAGGAGAAAAATTACTACAGGTTGCTCAACGCACACAAGATTCAGGCTTCCTATTGCAAGCTCACTTCGCTTTAGGAGCATCCTTGTGCCTTTTAGGCGATTTTACCCTCAGCCGCATTCACCTTGAAGAAAGCCTTGTTCTCTACGATGTCTCTACATATCGCTCCCATTCGTTCCTCTATGGACAGGACCCTGGTGCGACTGCGTTATCTTATTTGTCATGGGCCCTCTGGTTTCTTGGCTACCCTGATCAAGCACTAAAAAAAATGCAGGAGGCATTATCACTAGCTCAAGAGTTAACCCATCCTTACAGCCAGGCGTTTGTTCTGTGTTGTGCAAGTATGCTGCATCAATATCGTCAAGAAACACAAGCTAGCCACAAGCAAGCCGAAAGACAGATTGCTATTGGTAATGAACAAGGGTTTCTGTACTGGTTGACGTTAGGGAATTGTTACCGAAGATGGGCGCTGATTGAACAAGGGCAGGAAATGGATGAAGTTGCTCAATTACGCGAGCACATGGACGCCGTTCGCTCCACAGGAACGGAGTTGTTCCGACCATACTTATTCACACTGTTGGCAAGGGCACTGAGGAAGACAAGGCAGATAGAGGAAGGATTGAAGGTGGTTGCTGAAGGAATGATTGCAGGAGACAAAACCGGAGAGCGTTTTTACGAGGCGGAGCTATATCGACTGAAAGGGGAGCTGCTCTTACAGAAGGCGGAAGGCGACAAGGCATGACCAGTCGCATAATGATGGTAGGCCAAGGTGCGTAAAACAGCGGCAAAACTGCTGCTGTTCTCACCTATTCAACTTTAACAACTCGAATATGGAATAAGGAGTCCCTATGGGCATTCGCACCGGAACTGAGTTTCGCGAAAGTTTACGAGATGGCCGCACGGTCTATGTTAATGGCGAACGCGTCAAAGATGTCACTGCGTATCCATCCTTTCAAGGCGTCATTGACACACTCGCAGGTCTCTACGATCTGCAACACGACCCGACCACTCAATCGCTCGTCACCTATCCATCCCCCAAAGATGGGAAGCCAGTCAACCTGTCATTTCTCATGGCGGACACGCCGGAAGAAGTCGAACAGCGCTGGAAGTGCGAGGAGTTTCGTGCGGAGACCACGTTCGGCTTGATGGGTCGGATGCCGGACTTCATGAACGCCCTGGTCACTGACGCCGCCGCTGCCGGAGCTTACTTCGGCCAACGCAATCAACCGTTTGGCTAAAAACATCCGCGCTCCTAAGAACTTGGACCGGGTCAAGACCTCCGCCTTCACTCCCACC
>CAZUFQ010000169.1:0-10229 GCA_964618735.1 uncultured Enterobacteriaceae bacterium | reverse complement strand
GCCGATAACGGACGCATCTTCGCACGCGATTTCTGGCTGAGGGACGCGTACGCCTGTTGGCTTGAGACCGGAGAGCACGCGGAACTCTCGCAACATGTCATGGGCGGTCGGGAGAATATCGCCGCGCGGCGGGCGGCGCATGACCCAGCGTTTGGGCCCCCAGGACACATAAAACGTCTCGTTGGAAAACCCGGCTTCGTGCTTCTCGATCACCAGCTCGCCTTCTTGCGGCGGCAAGTGAGAACGTAAATAAGACTCCAGTTTTGGGAGGTCTACTAATCCCTCAAGTGCGTGCTCCATCATACTCCTCTCTGGCAAGATTTCTACCGGTTCCGCTCTTCCTCCGCTACTCCCTCATTTGCAGCAGGAGTTCTCCTTTGAGTCGATACAGCTCCGCTTCCCACCAACGCTCTGCACTATCCTGCACGCTGGCCAGCGCTTCATCGAGTAGCTGGAGTCCTTCACTCACCTTTCCCTTGCGAGCGTATCCTTGGGCAAGCAGCGACAGGTAGTACGGTCGCAACAGTTCAGCGCTTAACGTGCGCCAGGAAGACACCCCCTCCTCAATACGGGTGACGCCGTCTGTACTGCGTCCTTGTTCTATTTGGACCCAACCGTGCAGGACGATTTGCATCGTTGTGTACTGGGTAAACCCTTGCTCACGCGACAAGGTGAAGACCGTTTCGACTCGTTCTTGCACCGCCTCAACTTGGCGGAGGAACTGATGCAAAATAGCGGCAAAGCTCAGGGTGTGGACGGTGCTATACGGATGCATCAATTCTTCGAGCAGCGGCAGCGCCTGGTGAATGCTCAATAAGGCTTGCTCGGGATAGCCCAGATGCCATAACGCGAGCGCTCGCCACAGGAGCGAAGCGACGCCGAGATCGTGTCCACCGTAGAGAAACGCCAACGAGCGGTGCTGGGCGAGCGCATACAGAGCGACGCCTCGTTCCGCATGTTCACGGGCGTGGGTGAATTCTCCGCACCACAACAAGGTGTCAGCGAGTGCGCCGTGCGCGACCAACGAGAGGGTCGAGTCTCGTTCGCGTTGAGCCAGCTCTAGGAGCCGTTCACCAAGGGCGCGGGCCTTGTGCAGTGCGCCGCGCACTTCGTGGAATTCCCACAAGCCGCGTAAGACGGGGAAGAGAAGAGAGGTGTCGTCGCACTGTTGGGTAAGCTCCAGTGCACGAGTGTACACTTCGCCCACTTCGCGAGCGGCGATCCCTTTCGTAACAACGAGCGGAACGCCGAGGGCGAGGAGCAACGGAAGTTCACGGGTTGCTCGCTCTGGAACCAGCGTGGTCGAGTCGAGCAGCTCTAGCGCGGCGGTGAAATGCGTTACGGCTTCCGCATTGGCCGAACGTTGCACGGCCTGTTCGCCGGCCAACTGGAGATACTCGATGGCTTTTTGCATATTGCCGCCGTGACTGTAGTGATGGGCCAATTCGCCATAATGTTCCTCCAGCTGATGCTGGAATTCGGTTTCGATGGCTTGCGCCGTTTGTTCGTGGAGGGCGCGGCGGCGTTCGAGTAACAGAGAGTTATACGCTACCTCTTGCGTCAACGCATGGGCGAAGCTGTACTCCATGTCAGCAGTCGCCAGCTGTTGATAGATAAATTCGGCGCGTTGCAGCTGCGCAAGCAGTCTGTGCACGATCTCTTCTTGCTGCCCCACCACTCTCACGATCAAGCTCAAGGAGAACTGCTTGCCGACGACAGATAACGTTTGCAAGAGTTCCTTGGTGAGTGGCGGTAAGCGATCGATGCGCGAAGCGAGAACGGCTTGAATAGTAGGCGGAATATGTAACTCAAGCAACGCGAGGTTAGCTCGATCGGCAAACGCGGGAGTAAGTCGTACTTGCCCGACTGGATCACGCGCCAGGATGCCTTCTTCAAATAGCGCCAGCACAATCTCTTCCATGAAGAGCGGATTGCCCTGGGTCTTTTCCAAGATTTGCTGCTCAAGTTGCAGAAGCAGCGAGGGATCCGGCGCAGCCTGTTCTTGGATACCAAGTAAAGTAGAGAGCAGTTCTGAAGCCTCCTTTTGCCCCAGGGGCTCTAGTTCCAAATGCGTGTAGTATGGCTTTCCCGCCCAGTGGTCATATTGATATTCAGGACGATAGTTGACCAACAACAAGATTTTGGTGGCGGCAATTTCTTCGGTCTGCGAGATCAGGAACGCTTGGGTTTCACTATCCATCCAGTGCAAATCTTCGCAGATGAGAATCAGCGGCTGGTTCAAACTCTCGCGGACAAGCAGTCGGGTAATAGCGCCAAAGGTGCGTCGTCGTCGAATCTGACGGTCGAGTTGCTGGAGCGGAGAGTTAGACTCGGTGACGCCCAGAAGTGCGAAAAGATACGGTAAGATATCTTCAAGTCCTCGATCAAGGGTCAACACTTTCCCAGTGATTTTCTCTCGTCGGGTGCGTTCGTTGTCCTGTAAGGCAATATGAAAATAATTCTTCAACAGTTCAATAAGCGGAAGATAGGCGTAGGCTTTGCCGTGGGACATCGAGAAGGTTTCTAACACCAGGCATCCGCTCGCTGCGGTCAGTTTGAATTCGTGGAACAAGCGAGATTTTCCAACGCCGGGAGCGCCGCGCACTCCTATGATGCTCCCTTGTCCGTCTTTCGCGCGTTGCAGCGCCAAGTGAAGTTGACGAAACTCTTCTTGCCGGCCCACAAAGCGCACGAGCCCACGTCGCGCCGCCACTTGCAGTCGCGTGCGCAACGGGCCTACCCCAAGCACGGTGTAGAGATGAATTGGTTCACTGACGCCTTTGACGCGCGCCGGGCCCAGCGATTCAAACTCAAAATATCCTTCGGCGAGATCATACGTGTGTTCACTAACAACAATGGATCCCGGGGCCGCGAGGCTCTCCATACGCGCGGCGAGACTGGTCGAGTGCCCGATCGGCACATAATCAGTGTGTAAGTCGTCTTTCCGAATCGAACGGACCACCACCTCGCCAGTATTGATTCCTACGCGAATTTGCAAATTGACGCCTTTTTCCCGCCGTAAGGTTTCCGCGTACCGTTTCCCCTCCTCTTGCATGCGCAGGGCGGCAAAGATAGCGCGTTGGGGATGGTCCTCACAGGCGATAGGAGCGCCGAACAGCGCGAAGATGCCGTCCCCCAGCGATTGCGCCACATAGCCTTCATAGCGATGCACGGCTTCCATCATAAGGAGCAGGGCCGGGTCAATAATCGCGCGGGCTTCTTCGGGATCAAGGTCTTCGAGGAGATCCATCGAGTTCTTAATATCCGCAAACAGGGCGGTGATAGTTTTGCGTTCTCCCTCAATAGCGCCTCGTGTCTCCATCGCCGCTTGTTCGGCAAGAATTCTCTCAGCAAGATGCTGTGGCGTATAGGTCACAGGGCTGGGGATTAGGGATTGGGGACTAGGGGTTGGGGAGAAGAATGACGTTAGAGAAAACGACTTTGCTAGGTCCTCCTGAGTGAGCGATGTGGCGCATTCGCGGCAGAACTTCGCCGTAGATCGATTCTCTATTCCACAAGCGGGGCACGGACGAGGGAAAGGGGAGGCGCACTCGTCACAAAATTTCGCACCTTCATGATTATCAGTTCCACAATGAGGGCAGCGCATGGCTTTTTCCTCTCGCTCACTATCTACGGTCGTTTGCGTCTAAGCCGGTTCGCTTATAGGAGCGGAAAAAGGGGGGAGAAATCAAGCCCTTTACAGTATCGATGCGGTGAAGAGGAAATAGAGGCGAGAAATTAGGATGTCATTGGGAAGGTGTTTTGGCTCACCTTCCCAGCAAAAGAAGCCGTCAGGGTTATGGTTATGCTCTTAACTGGCTAGCGCGAGTTCTGGGGTCGCTCGAGTCTCTCGTTTCGTGGCGGACGGAAGAGTCAACGCCAAAATCGCAGAGATCATTCCTGTGGTTGAGCTCGTCATAAAAGGCACGAGATAGCTGCCGAACATGTTGTAGAGAATGCCTCCCATCATGCCGCCGGATCCCATGCCCAAAGCCGCGATCATAAAGAAGACGCCTAAGATTGATCCAATGGCTCGGGTGCCGAAGTACTCACGAAACAGCATCGCGTACACCGGCATCGGACCGCCAAACCCGAGACCAAAGAGCACAGCCCAAGTGTAGAACGTTGGGACTTCATGAGCGCTCACAAAGATCGGAATTACTGAGGCCTGGAGCGCAAGAAAGCCCGCCATGGACCATTTTGGACCAACTTTATCAGCAATGACCCCATTGGCGACTTTGCCGATCATGCCAAAGATCGCCATGACCGCAACGACATGAGCCGCTGTGGTTGTTGTAAGTCCAACGTCAGTCATGTGGTTGACGCCGTGCAACAGAATGCACGAGTGACAGGTGCAGCAGCCGATCACCATCAGATTGAGCGTCCAGAACACACGGGTGCGCATCGCCTCACCGAGCGTCATGCCCGCCTGTGGCGCTCGGGGAACGCCGGAAGCCGAGACCGCTCTGCTCGTGTGATGGTCACGCATAAGAAAAGCCAGGGGGATAATGAGTAAACCAATGAGGCCCAGTCCGAGGTAAGCGCCACGCCAGCCATACTGGGCAAGAAAGAATACACTGAGTGGAGCAAACACGGCGGAACCAACATTCTGTGACTGCGCCAAAGCCAAAGCCAAGCCCTGGTTCGTGGTGAACCATTTGGTGACAAGCGTCGTGAGCGGCACGGCAGCCGCCGAACGTCCTATGGCAATGAGGACGCCGAAGAATAAGTACAGCTGCCACACCGAGTGAACCTGGCTCATTAGCAGCGTGCCAATGACAAAGAGAATCCCTCCAAAAATCATGACGGAGCGGGACCCAACGCGATCAGTGAGCGTCCCAAAGGCAAGATTCCCAAGACCGAAGCTAAGCCAATTGATCATGGAAGAAAGCGAGATTGAGCCGCGATCCCAATGAAATTCTTCCGCGAGCGGCTTGAACATGATGCCGAAAGAGTCGACCACGCCGTACATGATTAGACTGAGCACGAGTCCGGCGAAGACGATCACCCAGCCGTAGAAAAATTTTCCCCGCTGCTCTTCCATCATCCCTCCTCAATAATGTCCCTCTAGAAGGTCCGTGAAGATAACAGCGGCAGTAGACACGTTTAGATGAGCAGAGTCAAGCAAAGAAATGAAAATATGAGTAAGGTGCGTCGAGAAGTTTTCTCAGCCTTTCGATAACCACGCAAGGATTATGAGGAACAGAGAGTTTGCTTAGCTGTAGAGAGAGAGTAAAGACCTGGCTTCTCGTAAGTCTTCGATGTCAACTTCGTTGGCAAACCACGGCAAGATGTCCGCTAGCAGCTGTCGGGCTTCTTGTTGTTTCCCCTGACGGCGCCAGAGTTTGCTGAGACTGACTGCTGTGCGCAACTCCCACAGCTTCGCTTCTTGTTGCCGGGCCCAGGTAAGAGCAGTCAGAAAACACTCCTCCTCATGTTGCTCATGTTGACAGAGAGAATTGCGACCGTCAGACTGCAGCAACAGTTCTCCCTTGACCCTATATAACTCGGCGGTAAACAAATGCTCGCCTCTGCGTTCGGTAGAGGTCAACGTCTCATTGACAACAGCCAAACCTTCACAGTGTTGACCAAGCTTCCCATAGCCCACTGCTAATTGAATCAACCACGGCGTCAACCCGCCTTCCATGCCAATGGCGCGACTCGCGGCAATGCCTTGGCGCATTTGCGTCACACCGGCTTCTACTTGCCGCTGTGCGATGAGCACTCCCGCTTGAATGATCATCTCTATCGCTTCATTTTGAGAAAATTCGTGCTCACGGCAGAGCGTCATAATAGTCACTGCCTGTTTAAGTGCAGTCTGAGTATCCTGAAACAGAAGCCGTAGCGAGAACTCGCTGGTGAGAGCGTAGAGCAAACTGTAGGGGCTTCCTATCTTTTGCGCCCAGGATCGTGCTTTGGCGCTGGCCTGCAGAGCCTTCCCTAGCTTTCCGCAAAGACAAAGGCAGGATGATAAATAGACAAGACTGAGGACCTTTGGATCAATGACAGAAGGCGGCTGCCTGCGAGCGTTGTAGAAAGTGTTAACTCGTTTCAAATGTGCATACGCGGTCTTCAATTCTCCTTTCCAACTTAATACTACCCCTAATGCATAATGCGCCCAGAGCTGGGCGTTCGGAGCTGCAGAGGTTAGTGCTCTATTCATGAGCTGCTTGCCCAGCGCATGGGCAGCATGGAGTTCCCCGCGAGCTAAGTAGAGGCCCGTCAACCCTCGCAACACCCAGAATGGCGGTGTGGATTCTCCCAATTGCTGCGAGATCGTGCTCAATCGGGCATAGATTTGTTCAAGCCTGGGCGAACTCTCTCCTTCAAGCGCCATCACTGGACCACTTAACTGACTCAATAGGACCATTGCCTGTTTCTTACGCTCCGGAGTTTCCGGTAGACGCTCCAGGAGTCGTAGTCCATTAGTGAGATGAGTGACAACCTCGCGATACGCATAGCGCTGTAAGTCATTCGTCGCTGCTGTGTACAAATACTCCACCGCTCGGGAGTAGTTCCGCCCCTGTTCAAAATGAGCGGCAAGTTCGGCGGCAATTTCCCGCGCGCGCTGACCATATCCTTGCTCCTTGCGCCCCCCGAGGCGGAGGTGAAGCTGCTGGCGCAGCCCCACTGGCAGCCGGTTGTACAAGACTTCCTGATAGAGCGCATGAAGAAAAGCATAGCGGGCCGAGACCGCGCCATCAGGCCACTCGTCTATGCCGCAGGGCCGCAAGAATTGCCCACGGCGCGCCAAGGCGGCGCAGATGCGCTCAGTTTGCACGAGAGTAACAGGTTGCTCAGCGATCACTGCTACAGGAAATTCGAGCCCCGCCACACTGGCCGCTTCGAGCATCTGTTGCTCCTTCGCCGAGAGCCGCTCGAATTGCTGTTCAATCATTAGCCGTACGCTCTGCGGAATCGTCTTTTCCAATGTCTCGTGCGCCTCGTACTGCGCTGCCGTTTCCCGTTCTCGGTCGACGCCCATGACGCCGCGCTGTATGCACTCGTCCAAGAGTGTGACTATGAAAAAGGGGTGACCTTCTGTCCGCTGGTAGAGCTTTCGGGCCATTGTGTCGATTGACTCTCCGAACGGTATGTTGTGCGGCGCTCGGACGGTAAGGAAGGCAGCAACTGCCTCTGGTGCAAGGCCGCTCAAGGGCAGCTCTCCACACTGAGAGGAGCACTGGAGGTCCTGACGTAACATGCGCAGCCCCGGCCCAGCGACCTCCATTTCACCAGGACGGTACGTGCCGATCACCAGCAGTCGCGCTGGCAGTCGTCGGCGCGCAAGATACGTAAGCAGGGTCAGAGTAGATGGATCACTCCAGTGTAAGTCTTCCAGGAACAGGACTATAGGCTTTTCTATTGCTAAGGCCTCAAGGAGTTCGCCGCACTCCCGGAGCATGCGCTGCGGGAGTACGCCCAGCACTTTGCGCTGGATCACATCTAGTTCTGTGTCATTGATCAACCAGGGGAGCTGCACGAGCCAGAGAGGCGCATAACGTCGGAGATGAGCAATGAGACGTCGACCGCTTGGTCCGTGCCCAAGCTGACTAAAAATTTCTAAGACCAGCAAATAGGCTTCTCCCGCCCCGTGAGCCGGTAGACATTGGCCGCGCGCGTACCAGAGGTCTGCCTGAGCCGTGATTTGGCGTGCGAACGTTTCTACTAAAGCAGTTTTGCCAATCCCGGGCTCACCAGTCACGAACACGAACTGCCGCTCGCCGCTCAATGCTTTGTCTAACCACCCGTGAAGTTGTGCAAGTTCGGCTTCACGACCCACCAAAACAGAGAGCTGAGAACTGAGAGTGGAGTCCTGAGTGCCCGAACGTGGAACGTTGAACATGGAACGTTGAACAAAGGGAGGCCCAGTGATGAAGGGGGCAATAAAGCGGTACCCACGGCCATGCACAGTTCCAAGGAAGCGAGGCGCTCTCGCGTCATCTCCCAACGCTTGACGAAGTTCTCGAATACACACTGCTAGTGCGACCTCGCTGACGCAGGTTGCACCCCAGACAGCGGTGAGAAGCTCGTCCTTACTGACAAGCTGCCCGGCGCGCTCAAGCAAACAGCCCAAGACGGCAAACGTTTTAGGACGTAGTGCAATGTCCTGCCCCTCGCGTTGCAGCCGTCCAGAGGAAAGATCCAGACGAAAAGGCGGAAAAGAGAAGCAGCGGGGTGCAACAACCATTCGGCTCCTTTAGCAAAATTTCAGGAAAATTGAAAGAAAATTTAAGGAAAGCCGAAAGACTTTCTCATCATTGTTGTGTAGCGTCTATACAAGTTTGTATGTGAGGACTGAGAAGACACGATCCTAACCTCATCAACCGAAAAGAAACAAGGTTAGCAATGGAAACAATCGAAGCTGATGCCACAGGCTAATAGGATCTCTTTATTGTTCGGGCGCTCAAAAAAGTAAGGAGTAAAAAAACAACTCGGTAAAGTGTAATCATTATGTATCAGATTAAGCTACAAAATTTTTTCCGTACTATTTTGCTGCTAGCTTTCGGTCTCAGTGTGTGGCCCACCTCTTCGGCATACCCCCAAATAGGAGGATTCGGAGCAATGGGGTCAGTGGGAACAGAAGGCGCTGACTCGGAAAATTCCCGCACCCCTTTTGCCGTCAAGCTCACCGGAGTGCTCAACCCCACGACCCCCAAACCGGACAGTTTGGCCGTGCTTGAAATGATGGTTAGCAACTTTGTGGAGCGGTATCATTTTGAAGTCCAAACCATCGATTTTCCTAACGACCCGCAAGCAAGCACCAATCAGTTCCTTCAAAGCTTAAAGAAGTACAAAGTGCAGATGATCGCCGTAGGGGATAAGCAAACGCTCACTAAACTTGGTCAATCATTCCCGGATTCACCGATGTCCGTAGCTGGGTATTTTAGGCGCCGCTACCGAACATTTCAGGTCACTGATATAGAGGTGTTTCGCGCGGAGGGCCTTCCTGAACCAACGGCGGACAAATTCCAAAGTCCCCCACCTGTTGAGTAAATTCTGAATGTTGCAGGGATGGACAAATACTGAGCCAAAGCGGTAGAAGGAGCGATAGTTTGGCAACTCGATGCGTTGAAGGAAGAAAATGATGCGCAGGATGAGAATCAAGAATCTGGAGGTTTGCCCTGTTGTTATCTTGGTGCTCGCCTTCGGTCTCAATGTGTGGTTCATCTCTTCAGCGCACTCCCAAGTAGGCATGTCCGGCGTTATAGGGTCGGTGGGGACAGAAGGGGCCGATTCGGAAAATTCCCGCGTCCCTTTTGCCGTCAAGCTCACCGGGGTGCTCAACCCGACGACGCCCAAACCCGAAAGTTTGGCCATGCTCGAAATGATGGTTAGCAACTTTGCAGAGCGCTACCATTTTGAAGTCCAAACCATCGAATTTCCCAACGACCCCGAAGCAAGCACCAACCAATTTCTCCAAAGCTTGAAAAAGTACAAAGTGCAGATGATCGCAGTGGGGGATAAGCAAACGTTGACAAAGCTTGGCCAGTCATTTCCCGATTCGCCAATGTCCGTGGTGGGGTATTTTCGGCGACGGTACCGGACGTTTCAGGTTACTGATGTCGAGGTGTTTCGCGCAGAGGGTCTTCCTGAGCCAACAATGGACAATCCTCCTCCTGCGGAGTAAATCAAAGAGACAAGAAATTTCTCGCTCACACTGTCGGCAAAGAAAGACGGCCTGTCATTCCCCAGAAAAAGACTAGGCACTGCTGGACAAGCCAGCAGTGGCACACTTTCTCGTTGTCGTGTCAGCGAGCATTAGTCCTCAGGAATGATCGACTCTGGTTTCAGCCTCGTATTTCTCTTCCCTATCGCACGCAATGCGCGCGACGAGCTGCTGATAGTCCGTTGCTCCTGCTGACTGCGGCGCATACTCGAAGATCGTTTTCCCCACTCCTGCCGCTCGGGAGAGTTTGACGCAGTAACGGATCGGGGCGCACAAGCGATCTGCATATTCTGTTTGTAATTGTTGCCAGATATCTTTCGATTGTTTCACGCGGCCATCGAGGAAAGTGGGCAAAATATACTTCAGTGTGAGTTGAGGCCGATAGCGCTGGATCGCTGCTAGATTTTCCTGAAAATCGTGGAGACTCTGTAAAGTGAGCGATTCGAGAGAAAGCGGAGTGAGCACTTCTTCGGCGTAAAACAAGACGTTGATATTGAGCGTATCCCACCCTGGCGAGGTGTCGAGGATGACATAGTCGAACCGATTTTCTAAAGGGGCA
>CAZUFQ010000168.1:9871-10267 GCA_964618735.1 uncultured Enterobacteriaceae bacterium | reverse complement strand
CAGTTCCGCGCCAGCGTCGACCGCCAGCGCATGATCGCTCGCAGCGAGAAAGGCAGCTGCCAAAGCGATGTTACGAATGTTGCCTCCGGCAATCTCGAAGCGGTGAGCGATGAGTTCTAGGGGGATCTCTGTGCTGCGCGGCGTTTGCTGTGGCCAGATGCGTTGCCAGATCCGCAGTCGATCCTGGGCGCTTGGGAATGGAAACTCGATGGTGAAGTGCATGCGCCGCACGAAAGCGTCATCCATGTTCTTGTGTAGATTGGTGGCGAGAATTACCACGCCGTCAAATTCTTCCATCCGCTGCAGCAGATACCCGATCTCGGTGTTGGCGGAGCGATCATGGGCCTCCTTCCTCTCACCACTGCTACCGAACCAGGCCTTCCCCTCAATAAAAAA
>CAZUFQ010000168.1:6206-9861 GCA_964618735.1 uncultured Enterobacteriaceae bacterium | reverse complement strand
GCGCAGCGCACCGCGGTCTCGCGCTGGTCCTTTGAGAAGATCAGGCCGAGGCCGAGACGCACAAAAGCGTCGTCCATGTTCTTATGTAGATTTGTTGCGAGAATCACGACACCGTCGTATTCTTCCATCTGTTGCAACAGATACCCAATTTCGATATTGGCGTAGCGGTCATGGGCGTCTTTCACTTCACTGCGCTTACCGAACAGGGCGTCCGCTTCATCAAAGAACAGAATGGCGTTGCTGGTCGTAGCCTCAGCGAAGATGCGCGATAAGTTTTTTTCGGTTTCTCCAATGTATTTACTCACCACTGTAGACAAGTCAATCTTGTACAAATCTAGTCCCAACTCGCTCGCAAGCACCTCGGCGGCCATGGTTTTGCCCGTGCCCGATGGTCCGGCAAAGAGAGCGTTCACTCCTTTGCCAAGCGAAAGTTTGCGGTCGAACCCCCATGCTTCATAGACCAGAGCACGATATTTGACCGAGTTGCACAGCTCACGCAATTGCTGCAGCCGATCGACAGGTAAGACAAGATCCGTCCAGACGTAATAAGGGATGATCTTTTGCGCCAGGGTCGCCAGCTTTCGGTTTGAATGAAGACGACAAGCTGTGGTGAGATCGGCCATTGTTACCTGGCCGTCTTCAGGACTACGCCACTGGGCATGATTACGCGCCGTGGCGGCGGCGTCACGAATCTGTCCGCCACTCAAGCGAAATTGATTCGCCAACGCTGGTACATCGACATGAGATGCGTCGATGGCGTGTTGGGTGAACGCGGCGGTCCAGAGTTGCACGCGCTCACCATAGGTTGGCAATGGAAAGTGTAGACGCACGAATAATGCTTGGTGAAGCACGTCTGTCGGCTCCCACTCGACCGTCCCTGCCAGGAAGGTCAGGCCCTGGTAGTCCTGCAATGCTTGCAAGAGCAATGCGCATGGAGCCCGTTTATCGTCAGTTAGTAATGCATCAAAATTTTTCCAGTATAGGGTTGCGTGTTGCAGTTTGGCCTCACGCACCGCCAGATGCACAGTGGCGGCGAACATCGTGAACTCAATTGTAGCTAGACGCTCACAATCAATTATTAATAAGGTATACCCACGCTCGCGGCACAGTGCTTCGGCGGTGGTTTGTTTACCCACCCCGTCAGGTCCTTGAAAATAGAAAATCACTTGTCCTTGCTGCGCAATATTAGAGCGAGAGAAATGGTGTAAACGTTGTTTAGTCTCGTCCGAGAGAAATAGGCTGGTGAAGTCTCCTTGAGGACTGACGAGCTGTGCATACGGCGTTAGGCGGCTATCGAGAGCATCCCCGTCAAGGAGATAGTTTGCGATCCGGTCGTCTAGGACCAGCGCACGGTTCAGTAGAGACGACGGCCCGAGGGTCGAGTCCTGCACCAGGTGCAAGAGCCCATGCTCAAGAAGCGGGGCCCCAGGAGTGAAGCGTTGGCGAGCGGCAAGTTTTGCGGCAAAGGATGAACACAACAAGTGCAGCACCAGGGCCACAGTAGGCCGCCGCTTCGTCAGATCATCTTGCACGTAGGCGTAGAGCGTTTCATATTTGCTGTCCACCTCGGGCGCTAGGTTGATCAACAGAACATCAAGATCAAAGGCTGTGAGCTGAAACTCTTCTCTGAGTCGCTCTAGGCGCAAGCTCGATCCCTCGTCAAGACCGGCGGATTTTTTCCGCGCAATGAGAGATTCAAGCGAGGAGAGACGGCTTGCGATCGCACCCTCTTCGGCGCTTGCCGCTTCTGACGGCGCTATGACATCCTGTGGGGCTAGTAGCGCATCAACCTCCTCCTCACTGATATATAGCCGCGCAGGTCCATCTAGTGACCCTGACGCTTTTTGCCTCACGCGAAGGACTTCGCGATGGAGGAGAAGATCCACGCGTTGGAGTTCGTCGAGGAGGTGTTCCCGGCTGTTCTCATAGCTGCGCACGATGGGCTCCCTCGGTTGAAACCAGCCGCTCTTCTCTGTGACCAATCATCTCGTGCTTCACTGATGGAGGTAAGTCTCCAAGAGCCATAACTGCTTCTCCACCCGTCGCAGAATTTCCGTGTACAGCGCGGCGGTGACCGCATCTTCGACATCCAGACTGGAGGTTACTCCGTCGCGTATTGCTTTGGCGTAATCCGCCAAGCGTTCGGCCACCGCAAGCGCATGCGCTTGACCATGAACAAGGTTATCAGGGTACTCTAGTAGCATTGAACACGAAGCAGCAGTACGGACCGTTCTGAGCACCACCCCGCCGAGCACGGCGACCCGTTCAGCCACAGCGTCGGCATAGCTTTCGAGTTCAACGCTCAGCGCGGCAAACTGGCTCTGTAAGGCGGCAGCCTCCTTGCCCTTCGTATTCCAGAGCGCCTGTTTCACTTGAGAACGCAAGTCCACAGTACAGGCGAGTGTGAGATTTAGCATTTGGATCAGGTACAGCCGGACTTCCGCCGGCAGATCAAGGCGTGTGGGATAAAGAGGCGCGGACTGGTCGGTGGTGTTCATCGTATCGCTCCACAGGCAGTGTAGTGAACGGCGTCTGCGGCTGTCTGTAAAATTCTTGCGAAAAATATCGTAATCTTGCGAAAAACGCTTATATCATACTTTCTCTGGCGCTCCGGAGGCCGTACGTCGATAGAGGCGCGGGGTCGGTCCGACGTGTTTACGGAACACGGCGATGAAGTGGCTTTGATCTGTAAACCCGACCTGATTGCCAATCTCGCAAAGCGAGAAGTCCGTGCTCACCAGTAGTTGTCGTGCGCGCTCAATCCGCCGCCAGATGATGAATTGGTGGGGCGTCATCCCCGTATCTTGACGGAATAGACGAGCAAAATGCGCGACGCTCATGCGGGTCACAGCGGCGATCTTGGCGAGGGAGAGTGCATGTTCCAAATGTTCATCAATGTAAGCAGTAACGCGTTGCAACTTGTGGGGAGGAAGACCAGATGAAACAGCGCCTTGGGACGGATTCACGGCAGCATAGCGTTTGAGAAAATGGACAGCCAGCGCGTTGGTTAAGGCTTCCGCATAACACACGTTGGCCGCGCTTTCGGCAGCCCGTTCCGCCTGCAAGACCAGGACAAAATGGTGAAGCAGCGGATCATCCGCTTGAAAGTGCGGGATGATCTCGATGCGCTGAATCTGCTTCCGGCGGGATAGGGGTGAAATAATAAGGACAGGATGCGCTGGCCGCGTGTCAGTGTGGGACCGTTCTTCTTGCGTCGCCCATATTAGCTCCCCCCTTGCCTCAAAGTTTATGTCACGAGGTCTGCACCCCAACAGAAGCGGATCAAGCAAAAAAGTCGCGAGCGCCGCGAGCTTTTTCCATATCTTTGCAGACGTCCGGCGCGGAAGCACAGGGTGACCGACATTCACGCATGAGAAGAATTGTGGCTGCAGGGACCGTATTCCCACGCATTCGGCTTCACCGGTGGACAGCAACGGCAGGCGCGGGACGGCGTGAGTTATAGCAAAAGTGGATTTTGTCTGTGGGGAAGATTGTTGTCGATAGATCGTGTCATTGCCGTCCCAATGAAGCGTGTCGCCAATCACTACGGTGTGTGAATCAATTTTTTTTTCCGCTTCAAGCTCCCAGGGGCTGTGCGCATCGTTTTTCATCGCGCCTGTCGAGGAAATCGTGACGATGGAAGCGCAGGTGACGC
>CAZUFQ010000168.1:0-6106 GCA_964618735.1 uncultured Enterobacteriaceae bacterium | reverse complement strand
TCGTTTTTCATCGCGCCTGTCGAGGAAATCGTGACGATGGAAGCGCAGGTGACGCGTGCTCATCGCAAACGTTCTAGGCTGTCGTGGAACGTGACATGCCTCGTTTCCTCTCTCCTTCCTAGAGTGAGTTTGCCCTTGCCAGTTCGAGATGAAAACAGAAAAATCTTCTTCCAGAACAGCGGGCCGGACTCTAGCACAATCTCAGGTTCGAAAGCAAGGAGAATATGAAGCGAATAGAGCAAGGGGGAATGAGACCAACGTTTCACTGATATGGATTCTGTCGAAATTCACACCAACGTCTCTCCGAGAAGGGCAGCAGACAAAGTTGCTTGGCCGTGGTGAGAAGAATACAGACGAGAAGGGGGTGTACGAACGTAGCTCGTTCAGGCAGCCAGTACTGTCCCCTGGACCTGGGAAGTCTGGAGTAGAGGGACAGAGTACCCAGACGTCAAATTGCCCTCATTAATTTGGTGGACAAGTTTTGAGCCTTTGAGCGCCCATGCGGCAAGAGCGAAAGGCTTGAACCTGAACGCTGAAGCGACTTGCTCCTCAATCTTTGCCGAGAATCGCGTTAAGCGGGTTTTCTTCCAGACACCCTTCATTGGGATGCATACCATAGGTGCGAAGAATATCGTTTATCGCCCTGGACGCTTTCTGTTTCAGCTCCTCACCCCAATCCGGCCCGGTTTGACCGTAGAGAATCACGCGCCGGGTGCTAAGATCAATCGGAATATCTTTGGCGTTCCGAGAGATAATCAACACGGGTTTCGCCAACGCATGCGCGAGACCAAGTTCATAGAGGACGTTCGGGTTTCTTTCTGTGATATCAGCGATTACGAAATCAGCACCATGGATGGCCTGCCAAATGTCGTCGAGGATGTCGGTGGGGGTAAAGAGATCATCGCCACGCACCGCACGGACACCAGTCGTTTTGCAGGCGCTCGCCAAAATGCGATAAACCTCGCTCGACCACTCAAGGCTGAAGGGCATAACCAGAAAACAACGGACATCCTCTTGTCCACCTGGCAGCTTTGGCGGCGGGTAGAGACGCTCGGGACCCAGAAAAAGGACATTTTGCTTTAGCTGGGTCGCCGAGTCGCAGAGGGCATCAAGGTAAGCGCCGAGACCGGTAGCGTACAAGATAGTGCGGATTCGTCCATCTGTCTCTCGCCATTTGTCACCTGCTAGTAGTTGGCGGTGCAGTCTTACGGCGTAAATTTTGAGATACTGTACGGTCTCGTCGAAACACTCGGTAATCCACACAAGGATCACCACCAGCACCACAACGAAGAGGATAGAGAAAAAACTCCTCCACACCGCTGGTATCGATGAGAGCCACACGGCAACCGTGAGGAGAACGGCGCCGAGCGATAAAAGGATCAAGGCGCCAGACAGGCCCGAGCGCTGACTTCCACTAACCTCACGGGCTAGAGCAGGTCGCGTCGTATCATGGTCGGTGGATGTGACGGTGTCGGGAAGTACGAGCACTCCCCCCACAAAGAGAAAATTTGCGAACATCCAGATCGGTTGGATGGCCTCAGGAACATCCACCGTAGAATACACCATGTCGCTTGCGACCAGCACTGTCGTGGCGATCAGTATCCATGCGATAACTGCTGGTTGGCCGAGCAAGAGACAGGCCAAGCCGACGCTCAAAGTGAGAAACTCAAGGCCAGCAATGACGGCGTAGAGCCGACCCTCTATCGTAGTCAGAATAGAATTATACTCAGAGAAATAGAAATTCGCGAAGATGAGGCCTAGTCCAAACATCATGCTAGCGAAAACGACACTGGTGAGCACTGAGGGCGGCTTCCGCGGCCACTCTACTATGGCCAGGTACCCCCAGGCGCACACCCAGGTAAATGCGAACCCTGCATCCCCAATATCTGAGTAGCTCGGCGTTCCCTTACCCTCGAAATGGAGGAAAGGGCGTGTCCACTCGGGGTCATAAGTCACCCACGACCCAGCGAGCAGCAACAGCCCAACTCCAAGCAGAAGGAGAAAAATAGCATACGGTTTTGGCGCCCGCCGTGATACCCGCAAAGCGACCCCGGCCGCGACGGCAGTTACCAGGCTCTGAGACCAGCTATAGTTTTGGGGTCCGAAGGCCACGTCTCTCAAGACCAGCCAGAGGACCAACCAGAGCAGGTAGCACGCCGCTAGGCTGCCCAGTTTCAGCGGTTCTAATTCCTTCATTCTTCAACTCCTGTAGAGCAAGCCCTTCTAACTGAAGACAGCATTGTCAGTTTATTTGTATTGAGGCAATGTCCAGACGAGGGAAGATGCTCACCGTTTTCTTCCTTCAAGCGGCCAAGGCCGAAGCCATGATCTCCTGCTAGACCTAAAATCTGTTCTGCATCTCCTGACGATACGCCGGAGCGGATAACCAAAGACAAGGTGAGGAGACTCTGACAAAACCCTGACCGTACCAGCCGAGGATCACGGCTGGTTATGAGAGTCCTTGCCAGAGAGGGACGGCTTGTTGATGTCGTCTATCGGGTTCTCAGGATTCCGCATGAGCTGCAAAGGGAGGCTGGAACGAATATGCACGTCCCGTTGCGGAAAGGGGATTTCGATCCCGGCGGCTTTGAACGCCTCAAACAAGGCGAAGTACAGAGTGCTCTTGACCTGCCCAGGACTGGTGTGGTGAATGTTCATCCAGACTAACAACTCAAAATTCAGAGCACTCTCGCCAAATCCCGTGAACCACACTTCCGGCTCCGGCTGTGGTTCCACGGGAGGACAGGACCTCGCTACGGTCACCATGACCTCACGAAGGTGCTGCGGATCAGCGCCATAGGAGACGCCCACGGACACATGCACCCGAATGAAAGGGCTGGTGTGGGTATAGTTCGTGAGAGTGTTGTCCACAAGGTGCGCATTGGGGACCAGGATTTCGATGTTGTCTGGCGTCCGTAAGCGCGTGACGCGCATCCCGACCTCTTGCACCGTAGCGATCCCGTCTCCGACCGTGACGACATCACCACGGCGGAGAGTGCGGCCAAAGACTAAGGTAAGTCCTGCCGCCAGATTACTCGTCAACGTTTGTAATCCAAACCCAGCCCCGATCCCGAGCGCCCCGGCAAAAATCGTGAGCGCTTGCAAGTCCAGACCCATCCGGCGCAGGCCCAGCAAAAGGCCCAGCACGCCCAGGGTGTACGAAAGAAAAGCGTTAATCGCGGCGGCCATGCCCAGATCCACTCCGAGCGCGGGAAATACGCGGTAATCCAGATAGGTGCGCAGGACACGAGACGTCAGAAAAAAAGCCAAGACCAGCACCCCAGCTTGCAGGATGACGAAGAGCGAGAGCTCCGTCTTTTCGCTGGTCAGTAGTGGTAGGGATAAGAGGTAGAGAGTCGGCGTCAGCAGTCCCATGAGGCCGAGCGCGAGCAGCAGAGCTGTGAGGGTGACCACTGTGGTCACGGTGGCGCCTAATGCCTTATGAAGGGCCAGGGCGGCTTCGGAGGGGAACGGCTCAGGCAGGACGCGGTGTTGAATCCAGGAGATCGAGAGATGGTGAAGGAAGACAGCGCCAAGGAAGACGGCGATCACTGCCCAGCTGCGGGCAACGAGAAACTCTGCCAGTTGGTGATACCCAGCCGCCCACAAGAGGCCGAGAGTAAAAGTACAGAAGAGCACGGGCTGGTAGGTATGGCGAAATCCTGCCACGAAGCGTTGATAGAGACGGTTAGAGAGCGGAGGGAACAGCGCCAGCACCGCCTCTTTCCGCGTAGACAAAAGAAAGACACTTGCCGATACGGTCAAGACAAGAAGGAAACGCACCAGCGCAAGGACGTCCGAGGAAAAATGACACAGCGCGCCCCCCCACAGCAGAATGAGTCCAAGCGTGACATAATGAATGAGAAAACGGACGATACGGTAGAGCGCGTGGCCATAGGGTGCGGGCACCAGCGGACCAAGGAAAAATTCCCGCGCGAGGCATAAGAAGCCGCTCGTTCCAGCCCACAACATAAAAAGTTTGCCGAGCACTGAGAACACCGGCCCTTCCTGCTCCAGGAACGTCTGACTCACGAGCAGGAGCACGAGGAGCAGGAGCCCAGGGCACACGGCGGCGGCGACACGTACAATCACGACGACGAGAGACCGATAAGACGCCAAGACCGGGGTTTCCAGACGCAGGGGGGATGACGAGATGTAAGCGTCAACACGTCGACGAACCAGCACCAGTGTCAGCGTCAGCCCGGCAAATACGCTAAGCAACACCATGCCAGTGCTACCGAGCCGCTGTTGTTCCTCCACGACGACCGCTAGGGCTGTCGCAGCAACGCGTCTCGGGGCAGTGACCGGCAGGAGGGCGGTTTGTACGGTTTGCGCATCAAATCCCAAAGGATGACGGTAAAATAGACGGGCCGCCGGCTGCCTTGGTTCGCCTTCCAGGGTCTTGGCAAACTGCTGTAACGGCGTGGATTCTGCACTGACCGCTTGCAGCGAGCCGCCGCAATACAGACCGAGCAGGCTCCAGAACAGTACACCGCTCACGACAACCCATCCACCTGGAAGCGTAGCGATTCGCCGCTGCCAGAAGAATGGAGGTCCAGTGCGGGGTGTTTTGGAGGCTCTGGTGCAAATATTTTTGACCATACTACCTATGAACGTAAGTGTGACCTGAGAACGCTTATATATTGTATGGAACAAGTTGTTTTTGTCGTTTTTGCGCTAGAGCCCTCGGAGCAGGTGCACCGGACAAAGCTGGGGAAAGCCCAACACAGAAAAATAAACTCTTCACACAAGCTTCCAGCGTAAGAATATCTTTTTTACCCTTCCCCCACATTCTTCACGTTCTCTTACCTTACTCTTAGCATTCTGTGGAGAGCATTCCAAACCGGGGCGACCTCTACATCAGGGGAATTCAAGGGTAACAAGAGCCAAGCTAAGCCTCGGCGTGGTCAACGTATTTACGCGAATACGGCACAAGGCCAAGGGGTGGCAGTCCAGTTCCCGACAGCACCTTATACGGCCAGCGCCGTGCCCGTGATTACCTGCCGAATCTGGAAGCTGTGCGGCATCTCCGGACGATATGCGGCCGCGGCAAACCGCTAGGGTGTCCACCCTGCGCCTCCTCTTGTGATGTACATAAGCGGCGGTATTATGTACATGAGGAGCAGGTAATGAAAAACGGAGCAACGACCCGAAAAAGCAAACATCTTGTCCTCAATCAAACCAAATTGAAACAAGCCCAACGTGTTTTGGGTGCGAAAACAGAAACGGAGACGATCGAGCGTGCGCTCACACTCGTGCTCAGTGAGGCCGAAACGGAGCAGCGCGCCTGGGCAGCTACGGAAAAGCTCCTCCGCAGCCGCATGGCCATTGTCGATGTCTTTGGTCGGGTCGCGGGCCGGTCGTGAGCGCAAGGGTATGGCTGGCATCCTCTTCGATACGTCGGTCTATATTACCGCCTTACGCCGGGGAGAGAGCAGCCTGCTGGAGCGTCGTCGGTCGAGCCTGACACGGGATGGCGGGTCGCGACCCTTGTGGGTCAGCGCTGTAGTGTTAACCGAACTGTATGTAGGAGCCCCAGAGAAAGGCGCCCGACAGCAACTGCTGAGGCTCGAGCGGACCTTTACCACCCTCAATCGGTTGCTCGTGCCCATTCAGCAGGACTGGAGTCTCGCTGGCCAGGTGTTGGCGCAGTTGGGCGCAAAGTATGGGTATGAACAGATAGGACGTACACGGCTGGTGCACGATGCCTTGATCGCGATGAGTGCGGCGCGGCGGGGGATCACTATTATCACGTACAATGATGCAGATTACCGACGGCTAGCAGAATTTCGCCCCATCCAGTGGGTGAGCGCAGAAGATGAAGCCCTATAACCTCACAGGTAAGAGATGCCTCCCGTGCGAAAGTCGAAGAAAACGGTGCAGTAGGAGGAACTAACTTATTAGAAATTTCTCTTTTGTCGCCCGCTACGCAGCCTACTGCACCTTATCATAGACGCGGTTATCGGTCGCCATAGTAGGGGTCACACGGGACTCGTCCACGCGGACCACCTACCTTCAGGGTGCCGATCTTCTCGTCATCTCTCCCCCTCGGCTGGCCTTCCCTCGCCTTCCAACACAAGAAGGCAACGTTCTCCGAGAGTTCGCC
>CAZUFQ010000167.1:0-10284 GCA_964618735.1 uncultured Enterobacteriaceae bacterium | reverse complement strand
GGGACGTATGGCGTTTAGTTTCAGAGGGCAGATGGTCGATGTGCCGCATTTGACCCTGGCTCGCACTATTCTGGAGCGAGCGAAATTAGCAGGAATCGTGTAATTGAGTCATTGAATCATTTATCCATCGGGTCATTGATGCCATGAGGAAATCGCTCAAGCTCCAATGGTCCGATGATTCAATTCTTCAATGGCGCAATGATGCAATCTCTCAATGGAGCAATTCAGTATGATCGGCGTCACTAGTTGTCATTATCATGTCCCATTCTGTCGCCTTGAACGAGAGAAGATTGGTCAAGCTTGGGCGAGACGAGCGGGCAAGGGCGAACGGGCTGCTATCTACTTCGATGAAGACGCGTTGACCCTCGGTCTAGAAGCGGCTCTGCGGTGTGTTGAGGAAAAGGGGAAGGCCGGGATCGACGGTCTCTATTTTGCCTCGACCTCCGCTCCATTCTGGCAGCGTTCTTCCGCGAGTTTTATGACGGCGGCGTGTGATCTACCGCCCGAGTGCGAGACCATGGATTTTGCCAGTAGTCTCCGCTCTGCGACTTCCGCCTTGCGTGCGGGGATGGATGCGGTCACAAGCGGTCGCTTGTCACGCGTGCTGGTCGCCGCAGGCGACGTACGAGATGGGCAGGCCGGGGAAGGCGAGGAAGAATGGTTCGGCGACGCTGGCGGCGCTGTAATGCTTGGCCGCGAAGGTGTGATTGCGGAAATCCTTGGAGTGACGTCGCGCTCTGATGATTTCCTCGATGAATGGCGCCGGGACACGGACGGTTTCATCCAGACACAAGCGTCACGCTTTGCCACTGAACGTGGCTATCAAGCGAGCCTCGTCGCCGCAGGGAAAGCGTTACTCCAGAAACACAATCTCCAGCCGCAAGACTGTGCGAAGATCATCCTTCCTTCTCCCGATGGTCGCGCGCATGTAAACGCTGCCAAGAAGTTGGGCTTCCAAGACGCGCAAATTCAGAACCCTCTTTTTCAGGAGATTGGCGCTTGCGGAAGCGCCGCTCCATTTCTCTTACTCGCGGCTGCGTTGGAAACCGCAAAGCCCGGAGAGCGTCTCTTGCTTCTTGCTTATGGCGACGGCGCTGATGGGGTGCTATTGCAGGTCACTGACGAGATCCGTAAACGCTCTCGCGCGCGTTCGCTGTCTGAACATCTGAGCGAGAAACGGTTGTATCCTTCGTACCAGATCTTCAAAAAAATGCGCGCCTATTACGCAGAGAATGAAGAAGGGCCGGAGTTGTCCAATGTCTTTCTCGCGAAAGAAGAGAAACAGAACGTGCGTCTCTATGGTACGCAATGTCTGCGTTGCGGCACGCGGCAGTATCCCATCGCCCGGGTTTGCATTGCTTGCCAGAATCATGATTCTCTCCAGGAAGTGCCGCTCGAACGGACCGGCCAGGTTTTTACCTTTACGCGGGACCATCTCTACGTGGCGGCGGATTCCCCAACAATCATGTCTGTTGTCGATCTCCAGCAGGGAGGGAGACTCTATATCCAAATGACTGACGTTGATCCCGAAGATGTGCGGGTTGGGGATGAGGTGGTGTTAACCCTACGCCGACGCAAGGAAGGACCCAACATGCACCACTACTATTGGAAATGTCGACCCGCTCGTTGATGAGTATGTCAATTTTTTTGCCAGATTTGTCATACTAAGTTTGCTTGTCAAACATGTTTGACAGGCTCTGGGGCTGCTGTTTAGATTGACGTCTGACCTACTTTCCTTATTTTCCTCTACTTTTTTCTCTTTGTGCCGTTTCTCACCCGTGTGGCGACTTGGCCGCGAGTTTGCTCATACCTTCTGTGGAGGAGGCGTGAACTATGAGCGACCCGGTCATTCTTCTTGCGGAACAAGACAGTGAAAGAAGGCAGCGACTTTTTACTCGCTTGTTGAGCCACGGGTGCGAGGTCATTGTGTCGTGCAACCCTCTCGAAGTGTTGAGAGTTTTACGCCGTCGCCGTCGGATCGACCTTTTCATTGTAAGTCCTTCTCTGGAATCTCCTGGGGATGGGGTCGAGCTTGCCCAGCTCGTTCTTCATCATGGGACCTCTCCACAGGTGATTTTATTAGCTGGTCAAGACGGTGAAGATTGGACGGCGGCTGCACGGGCGGCGGGCGTAACGGCGTATGTAGGGAAGGGCGCTTCTTGTGAGGATGTCATTGCGATTGTCTACCATTTTTTTCGTCCTCTTGTGCGAGACCAGTTACATGCCGCCACGCTGAATTGAGAGACCGTCTCTGAGCTTCTGCTTGAAAGCACGGGCTTGATCCATCCCGGAGCAACGTCGTATAAGCTAGGAACACACAGCTTCAAGCTGGAATGTTCTTAGCTCATTGTTGACCGGGAAGGAGGCTTCCGTGGCTCATTCGATTAAGGACCAGGTGGCAGTCATTGGCGTCGGCTGTATCAAATTTGGTGACAATTTTGATCAAGGTTATGAGGAGATGGCGGTCGAAGCGGCGTTTGCTGCTTTTAACGACGCAAAAATCTCTCCGGAAGAAATCGACGCCGCATGGTTGGGAACCTACTCTCCGGCGCAAGGTCATGGCAAAGCCGCGGTCTCGCTCGGCGACGCTCTGCGCCTCTATAATAAGCCCATTTCTCGCGTGGAAAATTTCTGTGCAACCGGCACCGATGCTTTCCGACACGCTGTCTTAGCCGTTGCTTCCGGCATTTATGACACCGCCCTCGTCTTGGGGGTAGAAAAGTACAAGGACCGCCCAGGTCGTGGTCTCGCCCGTGAAGGGGTCCATCCCTACCACAATGACGGCTCTACTGCTCCAGGCTTGTTTGCGCTGGCTGCGACGCGCTACATGCACACGTACGGTCTGACGCGAGAGACGCTAGCCAAAGTGTCGATGAAGAATCACTACAACGGTTCTCTGAATCCCAAAGCACATCTCCAAAGAAAAGTCACAGCCGAAGAAGTGTTGACGGCCCCGATCGTCGCTTATCCGTTTGGGCTGTATGACTGCTGTCCGACCACGGATGGCGCCGCTGCGGCGATTGTGTGTCGCGCTGATTTGGCCAAGAAATATCGTGACGATTATATTTTGGTGAAAGGCGTAGGATTGTCCGTGACGAGCGGTCGGCCCTTTATGGACCCGACCTACGATTATCTCGGTTTCCGCGCCACCCAACAGGCTGCCGCTCAAGCGTACGCTATGGCTGGCGTCAAGGACCCGCTAAAAGAGATTGATGTTGCGGAGGTGCACGACTGCTTTACCTGGACGGAAATCACCAACTATGAGGATTTGGGATTTGCCAAGAAAGGCGAGGGCGCCAAGCTGATTGAAGAAGGGCGCACTGCACTGACCGGCGATATTCCTATCAATCCGAGCGGCGGACTCAAATCCTTTGGGCACCCCATTGGCGCTAGCGGGGTGCGGATGGTGTACGAGATCGTGACGCAACTGCGCGGCCAAGGCGGTCCCCGCCAAGTGAAAGAACCCAAGATTGGTTTGGTGCATAATGTCGGTGGGCCGGGCGCGGTCTCGTGTGTCGCTATTCTCGGACAACCGTAGAATGGGGGTTGGGGATTAGGGATTGGGGGTTGGGGATTAAGAAGGACTGCTTTGGGTGCCACTGCTGGCTTGTCCAGCAGTGTTGGATTTGCGCCAATGGTAACTCATCTTAAGGGGGACATCATGCAAGAATACAGCAACGACAAACTCACCGTCCGTTATGATGAGAAGATTTGCATCCATGCCGGCAAATGTGTGCAGGGATTGCCTCAAGTCTTTGATGTCAACAAGAATCCGTGGATCAATGTGAATGGCGCCGATATGGACGCCATTAAGCGAACGATCGCACAGTGCCCCTCTGGCGCCCTGAGCCTCACGGAAAAGAAATGAACCCGCTGTAAGGAGGAGCGACTCATGATGCTGAAAGATAAAGTTGCCGTCGTTACAGGGGCGGGCGGCGGTATTGGTCGAGGGATTGCCCTGCTGTTAGCGAAAGAAGGCGCGAAGGTAGTGATAAACGATATTGGCGGCACCTCCGCAGGTGAAGGGAAGGATACCGCGCCTGCAGATAAGGTTGTAGCCGAGATCGTTGCTGCTGGAGGAGCTGCTATCTCGAACTACGATTCTGTGGCGAGCTTGGCTGGCGGAGAAAAAATTGTCGGCGCCGCACTAGAGAAGTTTGGGCGTATTGACATTGTGGTCAACAATGCCGGCATCCTCCGCGACCGCATGATCTTCAATATGAGTGAAGAAGAATGGGATGCTGTGATCAACGTTCATCTCAAAGGTTCATTTGCCTGCACCCGCGCCGCTGCGCCGCACATGCGTCAGCAGAAGAGCGGTCGCGTCATTAACATCACCTCGACTTCGGGGTTAATTGGCAACTACGGGCAGGCTAACTATGCCGCAGCCAAGATGGGGATTGTCGGACTGACAAAAGCCACGGCTCTGGATCTTGGGCGCTACGGCGCTACGGTGAATTGTATCGCTCCGTTTGCGTGGACTCGCATGATCGGTACGATTCCGACTGAGACCGAAGTCCAGAAGCGGCGCGTGGAAAAGCTCAAGAAGATGGACCCCACTATGATTGCGCCGCTGGTGGTGTTCTTGGCGAGCGATGCGGCCCAGGAAATCTCAGGGCAAATTTTTGGCGTCCGTGCGAAAGAGATTATTCTCTTCTCGCAACCACGACCGATTCGACAAGTTGCCGACGCCGAAGGTTGGACTGCGGAAAAAGTCGCTGACGTCATCCCTGCCGCATTCAAGAATTCTTTCTACAAACTCGATGTGACGACGGATGTGTTTCCGTATGATCCGATAGTTTGAATTGACTCAATGAATCAATAGTAAAGTTGATTGCTATAGGGAAAACCCACCAAGATGTGGATACACAATGTCTACGTTTTCTCCTCTCCCTTGAGGGGAGAGGACACAGGAGAGGGTGCCGAAGGCGAGTTTGCTCCTCACCCTGGCCCTCCCCCTCAAGGGGCGAGGGTATCGCAAGCCGTTCTTTCTTGTCCATCTGCCGCCCCACATCTTGCTGTAACGTTTCTATAGTATCCGAGAGCTAGCCACTGATAAAGTGAAAAACTATGCCGAACAGTATCATCGACGAAATCTGTGATTACTCGCTGAAAATAGCGGCGGACATTCCGTGGCTGAGTGAACCGCTGACCCGAGGCCGGGGTCGCGCCTATCTGTTGCAGCATATCCCTCGTAATCGCCTCCTCAGTTCGGTCATGCGTCCAGCGTGGATGAGTCGGTGTCCCGATGTGGCGGTCGCGCGGAAAACGATCGGCCAGATGCGCGAAGAACTCGTCTACGACGATCAGATCGCACAGCCGCATACGTCTATACTTTGGCAAATGGGACGCAACATAGGTCTAACTGACGAGCAGATGAACACGACCAAGCCTGTGCCCCTCGTCGAAGTGGCGTTTAATGTGTGGGAGAATATCGCGCGCACCCGCCACTGGATTGTCGGCTGGCTGGCTACCTCGACCGATGAGTTTATCATCTCTAATTTGCCGAAAAATAATTTTCAGGCCGAAGCGTGGAAGAAAGCCTTTAATCTAAATGATGAGCAAGTGTTTTTCTTCACGTATCACACCAAAGCTGATGATGATCACGCCGGACGGCGAGTGTGGGAACCGATTACTCGCCATGTCCATGACGAGCGCACTTACCACGAAATTATTGATGGGATGAAGCTGGCCCTGACTGCGCTCCAACTATTTTATCAGGGGATTACCGAATTAGGTGATCATTTTGACAGGACTGAGCAATAAGGGCTGAGTAAAAACATACCCATTCCCTACTCAGTCCTCATTTCTGCGAGGAATTATGGCTGTAAATCCAAACCTCAAACGTCTCGTCGACCTTGCCGCGCCGTACTGGGCTGGTGAAGCCGAGGTGGTGTGGACCTATTTCCAGAGTCCCCAACGGACCAAAGAGACGGATCTGCTGTGGTTGCGGCGACAATGTTTCAAAGAGATCTGGGGCTCGGGCGTCGGCGACAAGAAAAAGGGGCTGTTCCAGGGACCAGTTGCATATCTCAGCGAAGTGTTTCCCAAAATCGATAAGGAAGTGGACCGCCACGTCGTGCTCGATGTTATCGATGATCTGCGCACGGAGTTTTTTCACTACTGTCTGTTTGCCGACATCTACGATTCTTTGAGCGGCGAAAAGCTCGATCCCGCACAGCTCACAGGGTGGGAGACTGACGATGAGTTGGCGCGCATGCGGTACGAGTATCGCGAGCAGCGCGGTAAGCTAGGGTACTTTGCCGTACGCTTTACCGAGGGTGGTTACTGCAGCATGTATGCAGCTGGGATGCGGTTAGCGGGAATGGGGGATTTGAACAATCGTATCGCCGGGGCGTGTGAACATGTCTACCAAGACGAAATTGGCCACATGCGTTCAGGATTCATTGGCTTAGCGCAACAGGAATTATCGCCTCCTGAGTGGGAAGAAATTGCTGCGATGACCAAGAAGATTTTGTTGCAACGTATACACATGCGCAATGAACAGTTCAGTTATCCACTGTCGCTGGAACGCATTAACGCCATCGAGCGTGGTGATATTAGGCCGATGGAATTTGACTACACTGGTCTTGAGTAGTCAGCCATTTTTGTTGGGAGCACTATGATGATGGAAGAGTCGCTCACTCTCCTTAAAGAACTTGTTGACAAAGAACAGATTCGTGATCTCGTCCATCGCTATTGCTGGGCGGTGGATAAAGGGACCCTATCTGACGTGATGGCGCTCTTTCATGATCCTAGTACGCTCATTTTAGCGCCTGGAAAAAAGTATGAAGGAAAAGCGGAGGTCGAAAGATGGTATGACGCGTACATGGCCAATCGCATGGAGGTGTTGCGCCATCTTATTCACAATCAAGTGATTGTCCTCAATGGTGATACTGCCGCCTCCAAGAGTTACTTCGACGCCGTGGGCGATCTCAAGGGTGAGTCGATCGTGGTTGCTGGCTATTACGAAGACACGCTGCTGCGCGTACCGGGCGAGTGGAAGTTTACGGAAAAAGTCATCCGATTGGATTTCCTTGTCCCAGTCAATGAAGGCTGGGGCGGAAAGAAGCGGATCAAGCGGAACTTGGTGGTCCTGCCTGTAAATCCTTCAAAGTGATGGGCCAGCATTTACAACTGCGAGCCAGCGCGGCGCCAAGCAAAACTGTAATTTTTTTGACCTTGACAGAGACGGAAAATGCCCTTACCTTGTCCCCTCACTCTTATTCGCTTCTTCAAGATGTTTTTCTTCCTGGGTTTCCTGGTGACGCCTTTTCTCGGGGCCTCGGTATTTGAGTCGTTCAGAAATCTGTGGAACGCGGATATTGTGGTCTTCTTGTCTGACCAAGAAGATGCGTCTGCAACCATAGAAGGTTCTACCCCGACCAAGATACGCTCTCCGCGCGTGTTGCTTGCAAAGCGTAGGAGTAGTGTCTTTACTTCTCCTCTAGCTTCTCAGAGCGGGCTTCTCCGCCCTGACTGTTCCGTTAGCACTTTCCCTCTGCATGCCGCCGCGGTCAATGCTTTCGCGGCTCTCTATCAAATCTTCGGCGTTTACCGCTGCTGATTTCCTTCTTTTCTCTGCCGTAATCAAACAGTTTCGTTCTCCTTAGGCTGAACATGTAGACTAGTTCTCAGTCCTTGATGGGCTCAGGACCGTCCTGCCCGTGCAGGTGACCCTTGACTATGAAACCGGCAGGAGTGTGCCACTGCTGGCTTGTCCAGCAGTGCGGGTCCTTTTCACGGGAATGTTCATGCATCTGCGATGCATCTTTGAAGATGAAAAGAGCACAAAGGGCTCCTTCTCTTTACCCCTCACCCTCACCCTCTCCCCCAAGGGGCGAGGGGATTTTCGGGGGAATGACGCAGCCATACCTACCCTGCAAATTCAAGCTGACTAAGTCCTAGCGCCAAGGGGAGTATTGCCTAAAAGAAAGCAACATCCGCATGAGAAAACTCTGGATATTTTTCATTGTGGGAGCGGCGTCTCTGTACATGGGTGCAGAAGTGGGTCGTGCGGCTTCTCTCACGCTCGATCAAGCCCTCGCCCTCGCTGAAGAGCACCATCCGCAACTGCGAGCCAGCGCGGCGCAGATCGAAGCTGCGGAGGCCGGCGTTACCACGGCCCGTGCTTATCCAAATCCGTCAGTGGGTGCGCTTGCCGGAGGTCAAACGTATCGCGTCTCCGGCAACGTGTCGGGGCCCGTGTACTCTTTTGGCTGGACTCAGCCCTTAGAACTTGGTCCCCTTCGTCCATCACGCATTCAGCTTGCCGAACGGGGACGCGACAGCAGCGCATATGCGTTCTCAGGAACGCGCCTGGAAGTGCTCTCGGGCGTCCAACGCGCATTTTATCAAGTTCTTCGTCACCGGAGTGAAATCGCCCTGCTGCTTGAGGGCGTACGTTTGGTGGAAGAGCTACGGCAACGTATTCAAGTACGAGTCGACGTTGGAGAAACGGGTCGACTGGAACTCATCCGAGCGGAGGCCGAAGTCGTCGCGGCGCGCACTGTCGCGAATAACACACAGTTACAGTATATCGGTGCGCTGTCGCGACTCAGAGCTGCTCTAGGCTCAGCATCAGAGACCACCCTGGACATTGAGGGAGTTGTAGATCCACCGATGACGCTTCCGTCCTTGGAAGAGCTGCGACAGGAAGCCCTCGACTGGCATCCCATTCTAGCCCTGACGCGATCGGAAGTCCGACGAGCAGAAGCACGACTGGCGCACGAAAAGGCTTTACGTCTGCCGCAGCCAGCTCTGCGAATTGAAATGGACCAGCCGCCCGACACACCCACTTACCGCATGGGTATCGAGTTCCCCCTCCCTTTGTGGAATCGGCGTGAAGGACCGATCGCCGAAGCTGCCGCCCAATTGCGTCAGACTCGCGCTCTGGCCCAAAGCCGTGAATTGGAGATTCTCGCGGCGCTTGAAGGCGCCTATGGGCGTTATCAGACGGCTAGCCAACAATTGGCCGCCTTCGAACATGGACTGCTGCGGGAAGCCGAGGAAGCGCTACGAGCCGCTGAGACCGCCTATCAATTAGGTGAGCGAGGCATCCTTGAAGTTTTGGACGCACAACGTGTGTTACGCACGGTCCGCGTCAATTTTCTTAATGCCCAATTCGACCGCCAAACTGCGCTGATTGATTTGAATGAGTTGCGTGCGGTGGAACTCAGAAAGAAGACGCCATGAGCCATTTTCTCATCTCACAAAATGATTTCCGCAATATGGCCCTGGCGGCCATATCTCTCGTGTTGTCAATTATGACTGGTTGCAACCATGAGACTGCGAAATCTTTCGAACCTACTGCAGTGAACGTTCCTGCGGTGGATCCCTTGGAAATTACAGCGACCCCGACGCTGTTGGAGCGGATTCGGATTGGGGAGCCTCACTGGGACCAGGTCAGCGCCAGCATCACCACGCCAGCTCGCGTTGAGGCGGATGAGACGAGAATCACCCGAGTCGGGTCTCCGGTAATGGGGCGCATCGTCGATCTGATGGTTCGCGAAGGACAAGAGGTAAAGAAAGGTCAGCTGCTAGCATTGGTAAACAGCACCGGACTTTCCGAAGCACAGCTCAGTTTCCTGAAGGCGTTATCACAGAAACAGCTAGCCCAACGAGCGGTAGAACGAGCTCAAGTGCTTCTTAAGGCCGATGTTATCGGGTCCGCCGAACTCCAGCGTCGTGACGCCGAACTCGCGCAAGCGAGCGCAGAGCTCGACGTTGCGCACGACCAGCTCATGCTGCTTGGCATGCCTGAGGAAGCAATTACTGCGCTCGAAAAAACCCGCTCCATTCATTCCGTCTCGCGCGTGATTGCGAGCATGGCGGGAACCGTGCTCGATCGTAAGATTACTGTCGGTCAAGTTGTCCAACCCGCTGACACTGCTTTTGAGATCGCCGATCTTTCCCAACTCTGGTTAGTAGCAGACGTTCCTGAGCGGAGTGCTGGCAATTTTGTAGTAGGACAGGAGGTGGAAGGTGAAATCGCCGCTTTACCCGGGCGGGTGCAGCACGGACAGCTCGCTTTCGTGAGCGCTACGGTGAATCCCGAGACTCGCACCGTGCGAGTGCGGATGGATTTGCCCAACCCTGACCGCAAGCTCAAACCCGCCATGCTCGCGACGATGCTGCTGAAGGAGAAAGCCGCGCCGCAACTGATGCTTCCTGCCTCCGCGGTAGTGCGGGACGGAGATGCGGAATTCGTTTTCATACAACGAGCTGCTGACACCTTCGTGCTCCGGCGCGTGATGCTTGACGGAGAATTTGACGAGCGTCGCG
>CAZUFQ010000166.1:0-10344 GCA_964618735.1 uncultured Enterobacteriaceae bacterium | reverse complement strand
CCTACAAATAAGGCTTCGTGGGGCGCGCACTCAGCGCGGCGTAAGGCTTCGGAGAAAATAGCTGGATCCGGTTTACAAGATTGCACGTACTCGCTAGAGAGCACGGAGTGAAAGTGGGGCTCGAGCTGGCTCAATGCGAGCATGTGTTCGAGTTGATCATCGTCAATGTTACTGACGATGCCGAGATGCAAGCCGCGGTCACGCAGGGCGCCTAAGGTCTCAAGCACTCCTTCCCGCAGGACAAAATCGCGCGCGCGGCGCTCCCATTGGCGCTCGCGGTACCGAACGAGCAGCTCGTCGGTGAGCGTGACGCCAAAATTGTCCGCCATACCTTGCAGTGCGTCGCGAAAGAGATCTCGATGTAAGTAATAAGAACGCGGCAGATAGTCATAAAAGACGCGTTTGAGCGCTCCGCGATAGGCGCGCAGAATCTCTCTGGAGTCGGCTTCCACTCCAGCCCAACGC
The DNA here is from genome assembly GCA_964618735.1 of uncultured Enterobacteriaceae bacterium. Taxonomy (GTDB): domain Bacteria; phylum Desulfobacterota; class Binatia; order Bin18; family Bin18; genus SYOC01. The sequence goes on along the minus strand of CAZUFQ010000166.1, from coordinate 9,879 downwards.
GCCAACTCTACGATGCATTCCCGTTCGCCAGGAGCGACGGTTTCGTAATCGAAGAGCGTACCACCGAAATCAAACAGCACTGCACGAATCTGCGTCATCTTCTTATCTCCTTGCTCTCGTCCTTCTTCGAGATTATTTCTTTTTCTCTTCCCGCGCTTGAATCATGTACTGCACTTCCGGTCCACTACGCCCGCGCAGTTTGGCTGAGGCGCTGCGCAGGCGGTCAGAGCGAACACCAGCGTTTTCCGTCAACGCCATCGTCACTATCTGCAAACGGTTTTGCGCCAGTTGTTCAAGCTCCACCGTGTCTACCGGTATGGTTTTCCGAAGCGACTCCAGCAGCGTGGTTGCTTGCGGAGAGAGTTTACTTTGGCCCACTTCTTTCTCAGTCAGGCGTTGATTGATAGAAGAAAGTAAAAATTGCTTGACCTCTTCTTCTGGCGATACGGCTTGCTCGCCCGTCGGTGGTTCAGTCGGCGGCGGCGTATTGCGTTGTAGTTGTGCGAGCACCAGCTGGTCATGAAGGGCCTGCCGATCCGCCGCGCTCGGAGTACTGTTCATTTGTAAATCCAGCTCCGGACGTTGCGTGAGAAAAACCCGGAGCCGATTGACTTGCTCCTTGCCCGCTAAACTTAACTGGTTAGTTCCAGGCACGAAGCGAATCGGATCGAGCACAAAGTCTCCAAGGCTATCGCTTTTCCTAAAGATAGCGCCAAGGAGTTTCAGCGGCGAGGTTATAGCCCCAACCAAGACATCTCGGATCGTTTGCCAAAGCGACCCTCCCATGTGAAACCCAGACTCATTCAAACGACCTTCCACAGGTAGGTTGAGGTTAATGTCCCCATTCAGATCCTTGAGTAAGGCGATGATCAAACTCATGGAGAGACCGACTTGCTGTTCTACTTCGGAAGTACTCTGTTTTCCGCTGAGCCCCAAGTCATGCAACGTCACGGCGGCGGTCGCCTGCACGAAGTCGCCAGGCATCGCGATTTCCCATTTGACGGATATAGCGCCTTTACGCACCTGGTATCCGAGCAAAGGGGCAAGATATGCGTTGAAACGAGGAAGCTTGAGACGATCGACCGTGCCGCGGATGGTAGTCACCAGTTGATCATTCTGGTTCTTCGTCGTCCCACTCGCTTCGATCAACGACCCATCCATATTGTAAGCATGGAGTGCAAAGGCCGTGGGGCGCACCAAGGGATACGCGGCATCACTCACATCAACCCGAATATCTTGCCAATAGATGGTCTGCACTGGCGTAATGGCGTGATCTTCTACGTACAATTGGCCGCCAATGAGAACGATTTGGTCAACATGAATGACAGGTAAAACAACAGGGTTAGCAACTTCTTTCGGCGTTGAGTCCGCTGCAGCAGCCTCGGTTTTTTCCTCGGTGTTCGCAAGCGGCGGCGTTTCTCCAGTGGGTTTGGTGATTTGGATATGACCGGAGGCAGTGCGAAATCCTTGGACATACGGATATTCCAAGGCGACATCAGCAAGATGTAAGTCGAGCGGCGCCAGACGACTGCCTTCGGTGATGCGCCCTTTCGTATGGTAACAACTCACGAGTTCCTGTTTCTCCGGTCCCTGAGACAGGAGGAAGCTTTCGAGATCAAACTCCCCCCGGAGGGCGAGCGCAACGGGCGCGGGCTCGCTCGTCGGCGTCTCGTCAGACGGCGGAGCACTCGGCTCTGCGGCTCCTTTCCATTGCAATTGCATGGCGGCGTCCACTTTCCCAATAGAGACCTCGCCTTGCGGAAGATTCTGCACCGTCACCTTCGCAAATTGCGCAGTCAGATCCATCTGCAACGGGAGCACAGTGCTCCCTTAACGTACCTCTATATGACCGGTGTCCCACAGGATGGTATTCTCTGGAGCAGGGAGCCCGGTCAGCACAAAGGCTGGAGCCTCCAGTATCCCGTCTACATTGACAGTCGGCGTCCCGTCCTGCATAGCCAGCACTGTGTGGATAGTCCCATTCAGCTTGCCTTGGGCCGATTTTACGCGCCCGGCTCGCACGAGCAACGGCTGGAAGGAAGAGAGGCTCACCTCGGTGAGTTGCACTCGGGCGTCGAGATGCAAAGGCGAGAAATGCACGGTTCCTTCTCCAGCGGCAAGACTATCACCGTCTCGTACGCGAAAGCGAAAAGGGCTTGCGGTCCCGGTTGAATCTACATGTTGCAGTCGAGTCTCCTCCAACGCCAACGTCACCGCTTCATCGTCCGTCCAGGCGCTATTATGGTAGTGCAGCTCTCCGCCATGCGTTTCGATATTCTCAATGGTCATGCGCCACGCCGCGCTTTCACTGGGTGTTTTCTCGACCGGAGGCTCTGCCGTATTCGGAGTGCGGACGAGCGTCGTCCAGTTCAGCCCGGCAGGAGTTTGGACGATGCGAAGCCGAGGCTCGCTCATTTTGACAGAAGCAATACGAATGTGGCGACTTTGCAAATCTACGCTGTCAACCACAATTTGGCTCTGTTTCATCTGGAGCGCCGGCTGCTCAGACAACTGATCGGCCATCGCCAGATCCGCAACCGTCACGGCGCCGCTCAATACGTGAGCAGGAGGCTGTTCGCCTCCATGCTGCCAGTGATAACGCACTCGCCCATCAACTTTTCCAGTCAATTGACGCACAGCGAACGAGGAGCCAAGGTAGGGTTCAACCAGCGTCAAGGCGAGTTGTTCTGCGTTCATCGCGACATCGACCATCATTTCCGAGCGACGCCAAAGCAGCCGGACCTCGCTCGCGAATGATCCCACGAGCCTCTCCTTTGTGTTGAGTTGCCCTTTCATCTGAACCTGAACGGGGGCAGCGAGACCTTTGGCTTGTAAATTGATATCCCCAGTCGTGATCTCATAGAGCGAGAGCGACACGAAAGTTTCCGGCTTACGGGTCAGATCACGACACTCAATGTTGACTTCTTCCAGACGAAACTGCTCGACTGTCAGGGTCGGCAGGTCAGTTTCCGGAGCGGAGTGCGGAGGCGCAGGCGGAAACAGTTTGGTGAGATTCACGCGACCGTCTGGTTCACGAATGAGGGCAACACGTACACCTGAGAGTAGGACCTTCGCCAACTTCTTCTCTCCGTGTAGAAGAGACCAGAAGTGAGGTTGTCCGACAATGTTATCGACGACAATGACAGCGTGTTCTTCTCCTGGCAGAGTAAACGAAAGGCCTTTGAGCACGAGTTGTCCGTGCAACAGATTAAGATCAACGTCTGCAAGACGCACGGTCGCCGGCGTTGCTTTCGCGAGCGCCGCCACAATCTCCCGGCGCACCAAGAAGGGCAGTAATCCAAGACCGACAAAGAAGAGCACCAAGAGCACCAGGACAAGTCGCTCCCACCAGCGCCACCGATGCTGACGCAGTCGACGTAAGGGTGACAATACAGTCCATGCGCTCACAATGACCCACTCTCCTTTTGGTTGGCGTCGCTCGCGCTATGCCATAGGCCAGCATCGCCAACGCAGTTATAGTGACACAAAATGAAAGAAGGAGTCTAGTTACATGGACACACCGGAAAAGCCGTCGACTATCACCATTGAAGAGTTTGCCAAGATCGACTTCCGGATTGCGACGATTACAGCAGCAGAACCGCATCCCAAAGCGGATCGTTTGTTCGTGCTAAAAATTGACATGGGTGCAGAGCAGCGACAGCTGGTCGCCGGCATCCGAGGCCATTACACGCCGGAAGAGCTGATCGGCAAACAAATTGTTGTGGTCGCGAACCTACAACCCGCAGTGCTGCGCGGCGTCGAAAGTCAAGGAATGTTACTCGCCGGTTCTGACAGCGAACGAGTCGTCATTATGACTCCTGAAAAGCCCCTCGCCCCGGGTTCAAAAGTGAAGTGAGCAAGAGCCGCAGGAAGAGAAGGGGTAAACAAGACCCCGGCTGTGGCCGGACTCCTGACCGTGCCACAGCTGCACTGGAGACCTCCGGTCCGTGCGTTCGGCGGGGTCGGGGACCCGTGCGGAGCAGAGCGAGTCCGTCATTCCGGGCAAGACTGTAGGCCGCGACCCAGAGTCCAGGCGTCTTACGCATGGCTGATACTGTCTCTCCCAAGAAATTGTGATGCCCCTCATTTTATATAATTGTGTACGCCCATCGAAGACAGTTAGGACAAACACTATATGAACAAATTCATTTTTACGCTGATGGCGCTTGTTGTACTTACCTGCGTAGGGTCGTGCGCCAAAGAGTCGGCTACCGAAGAAACCACGATGAAAGCCGGTCTTGATGCCCTGTATACTCATAATAATCCGACTGAGGCTGTCATCCAGTTCCGCAAGGTGCTAGCGCAGAATCCCAACCATTATGGAGCGACCTTCCAGTTAGCCATGGCGCTTGAACGAAGCAACAACGCCGCTGAAGCTCAGTCTGTATGGAGAAAAATGCTCACGATGGCGGAAAGCATCAATGACAAACAGACCACAGATATAGTTCGCACGCATCTTGGGGAGCCCGCTGCAGCAAACGAAGAGGCGATGATGAAAACCGGACTTGATGCGCTCTACACCCACCATGACCCCACTGCGGCGATTGCCCAGTTCCGCCAAGTGCTCGCACACAACCCGACTCACTACGGAGCGACCTTCCAGCTCGCCTCGGCACTCGACGCTGCTGGGCAACCAGACGAAGCGCGCCCTTTGTGGGCGAAGGTTGTCGAAATGGCCCAAGGCTACAATGACAAGAAGACGGAAGAGGCGGCGCGTGCACGGCTCGCGAAAGAGCACTGAAGCAACGTTCAAAGGTACTGCCCTATTAGGATGAACAAGCGATTCAACGTTCCATGGGTATGACTCGGATCTATAAATCTTACAGAAACGCGGTTATCGGTCGCCCTAGCAGGGGTTAAGCTACCCTTGCTCCCGTATACCCATCTGCTCTCAAGCTATTAATCTCTTCGACGTACTTCCCCCTCGTCTGTGCCTAACGTACCTGTTGGTCAGGGCGATGGTGGAGCCGGCGACAAGGGACCGGCGCGACGGCGATCTGCGATCCGTCTCCGAATGTCCTGCGCCAGGGCGTTGTCTGGCTCGTCGCTGAGGGCGTGCTGCGCACGAGCCTCCGCTTGCCCAAAGTCGCCCTGGGTGTAGGCCGCACCGGCACAGAGCGCGTTAACCTGTGCGCGCACCATACGGACGTCGCTCGGTAAAGCACCCGCACCGGCATACTCCTCCACTAGGGTGTCCGACCTTGGACAGCCTCCCGGGGTCACCTTCGGTATCTCCATTCGCCAGTCCGAGAGTTGAGGGCCACAGGCCGTCAGCCCCAAGAGAACAAGCAAGCAATGCGTAGTGATTCCTCGAGCATACATAGGTGGTGCTCCCTTAGACAGCCAGTAGAGATGAGAGTTTACAGCTCTTCCTTTCTAGTGGACCAGCGCCGGGTCGGTCAAGAGCGCGACTTTTGCCACCTGTCTCTATCCTTCTCCCCTCTCTCCCGTCTGCGCGGCTCCCTGGGGCGAGGAGCTTTCAGAGGTGACAGTTTCTCGCGCAAACATCGCCTTTGTCCTCACAAATTGATGCGAGGAGGGTGCGTCATGGGTTCTTCCCTAGTTCCTGCTTAGTTGTACATCAGGTCAGCTCGTCGCCTCTCGAAAGGGGGCCGCTCAGTACGTACTCTGCACAAGTTCGGCGAGCGCCCTTCAACCAGCTTGGAGGACTCGTCTCGCGGAGCACGACGCGTAACTGATAGAGTTCAGGAGGATTTTGAGCTGGTTGTATAGTGGGCCAAGCCTAGCAGCCGCTCTGCTTGATCTCCAGCCCCCACTTTTGCCCGCTCTCGATAACCAGCGGAACAGCACTACATTAGGAGGAATAGGCATCAACTTCGGAGTTTCAGGCAAATCTTGGGCTGGCCAGCAGGCGCTCCTTCCTGCATAATGAAGGTCGATCCTCAACAGTGGGAGGAAGCAAAATGCAAACGCAGAAGCCGTGGGTCGTGCCCATCCCAGGCACACGCAAGCTGGAACGTCTCGACGAGAACCTTGGTGCAGTAGCCATCGACCTCACTGCTAACGATCTCCGTGAGATCGAGACCGCCGCCGCCAAAATCACGGTGCACGAGCCACGCGGGACGGGACGAGAGCAATACATGTGAGGAGACGCACCGATGACAACGTGGACGAGTGACGAACTCACTCAGATCGGAGCGGCAGAAGAACTCAAGATCGCGTCACTTCGGCGCGACGACACCTTGCGCAAGTCGGTGATTATTTGGGTCGTGCGTTACGGCGACGACCTCTACGTGCGATCTGTCAATGGGCGCACGGCTGCCTGGTTTCGTCACACACAGGTGCGCCACGAAGGCCGCATCCACGCTGGCGGCATCGACAAAGATGTCACGTTTGTGGACGCCACTCCCGACCTTAACGACCAGATCGATGCCGTGTACCGTAGCAAATACCGCCGCTACGCCGCCAACATCATCAACTCCATTGTCAGCCTCATGGCACGATCCGCGACCATCAAGCTTGTGCCGCGCATCACTCACTCATAGTTCACCACCATCTTTTAAAAATTCTCTCAAAGGAGGCATTCGCACCATGGACGTCAAAAAAAATGGCTCACAACCTTCGAGCAAAGGACCAGCCGAGTATTTTACTGGCACGGTACGCATTGACCCACTGTACCAGGCCCCCGATCCGGCCCGCATGTTCGCCGCGAGTGTCACGTTTGAGCCCGGCGCACGGACCAATTGGCATACGCATCCGCTGGGCCAGACCCTGATCGTAACAGCGGGCTGTGGCCTGGTCCAGAGTTGGGGAGGGCCGATCGTAAAAATTCGGCCGGGTGACGTGGTCCGGTGTCCGCCCAATGAGAAGCATTGGCATGGCGCGACAGCGACCACGGCGATGACGCACATTGCCATTGTCGAACATCTCAACGGCAAGAGCGTCGAGTGGATGGAAAAGGTCAGCGACGAACAATACCAGGCCGGAGCTGCAGTAGACTAGTGATCTATCTCACTCTGCTGGGCGCCACTGAGGAGAGGATGAGATTGCTTCGCTACGCTCGCAATGACGTAGCGCGTGCTGTCAATACAAAGAGCGATGAGCGACGAAGCAATCTCTGTCCGGAGATCTTTTAAGATGAACCATTAGGCAGTTCCGACCTTTCACACAACGACAGGAGTACAAAAATGGCGCAGCGGCCATCCAACTGACGGCCGACGATCTCCGGCAGATCGACAGCGCCACCGCCACCAGAAAAAGGAGGAGGTCATGAGTACATTCGTCCTGATTCACGGAGCCGCCCACGGCGGGTGGTGTTGGTACAAGGTCGTGGCCGCGTTGGAGCAACACGGCCACACGGTCCTGGCGCCGGACTTACCTGGGCATGGGAAGGATAAGACGCCGGTGGCGGAGGTGACGCTCCAACACTATGTGGACAGCGTCTGCAAACTACTGGATGCGCAACGGGACCCAGTAATTCTGGTGGGCCACAGTATGGGGGGAGGCATTATCACGCAGGTGGCAGAAGAGCGATCCGATCGCATTCAGTGGTTAGTGTATCTGGCGGGCGCCATGCCTCTGAATGGCCAATCGATGTTTGAACGATTTCAGAACGACACGACGTCGGCCGCGTTGGCCAATTTTGTGGGCGCTCCAGATAAGATCTTCGCCACATTTCGCGGGGAGGGGATCAGGGAAGCGTTCTATGAAGACTGCTCAGACGAGGATATTGCCTTAGCCAAGTTGTTGCTGACGCCACAAGCAATGGAGCCTATTACCACCCCGCTTAAAACGAGTGAGACCAAGTGGGGAAGGGTTCCACGCGCGTACATTGAGTGTCTGAAAGATCGGGCGTTGACACCACCGTTCCAGAAACGGTTGTACACGGCGACGCCCTGTCAGAAAGTGATCTCGATGAACACAAGCCATTCGCCATTCTTCTCCGCTCCCGGAGAATTAGCGAGGCATCTGATGGCCCTCTAGCCAAAAGGAGAAACGCATATGCCAGGAAACGGAAAATCAAAAGCGATCCGCGCAACACTGAGTCATCCCGTCATCGATTCTGATGGGCACTGGCGGGAGTATGGGCCACTGGCGATGGATTATCTCAGAGCAGAAGCGGGGCCAAAACTAGTCGAGAAATGGAACTCCCGCGTACGCCATTTTGGTGAATCGTCGTTTGCCAAGCTGGATACACAAGGCCGACACAATCAACGCATCGGTCAGCAACCGTGGTGGGCGTTAGTGTCGCCCAGTGAACTGGACACGGCCACCGCGTTTATTCCGCGTTTGATGCATGAACGACTTCCCGATATGGGAATCGATTTCGCAATTCTCTATCCCTCTGCGTCGCAATTGTTTGCCCCCTATCTCAATGATGAAGAACTGCGCATCGCTGGGTGTCGGGCGTTGAATCGATATGCGGCGGAGGCCTGGGCGCCGTATGCGGACCGAGCGACCCCAATTGGCGTGATTCCCATGCACACGCCACAAGAAGCGGTGGCCGAGTTAGAGCATTGCAAATCGCTCGGGATCAAGGCTGTGGCGTTGGGCAGTTTGATTCGTCGCCCGATTCCAGCGGCAGCGGAACAAGGCGTGAGTCGCCGCTATGCGTTTTGGTGCGACGTGTTGGCGCTCGACAGCGAGTACGATTATGATCCCGTCTGGCGCACGTGCGTGGAATTAGGGTATCCAGCAACCTTTCACTCTGCTGCCGAGAATATGGGACTACGCAACTCACTGACCAATTTTGTGTACAATCACATTGGGCACTTTGGTGAAGCCGGGAATGCGGTGTGTAAGGCCCTCTTCCTTGGCGGTGTCACGCGCCGTTTCCCACGGATGCGCTTTGCCTTTCTTGAAGGAGGCGTGGCCTGGGGGTGCAGCGTTTTTGCTGATCTGATCTCGCATTGGGACAAGCGCAACGGGAACGTGATCCACAAGCTGAATCCTGCCAATCTGGACCGCGCCAAAATCGGCGCGCTGGTCAAGGAATATGGTGGCGAACAGATGTATAGCCGCTGGCCGGAGTTTGAAGCCGAGATGAATCGCGGCATGGGGAGCGCACTCCCCGAAGAACTCGACGATTTTGCTGCGTGCAAAATTACGAAGAAAGAAGACATCTACAATCTGTTTGTTCCGAATTTCTTCTTTGGTTGTGAGTCTGACGATCCGACGTTGAACTATGCCTTTGCATCGAGAGTGAATCCATTTGGGGCCAAGCTCGGTGCAATTCTCAGCTCTGACATCAGCCACTTTGACGTGCCAGACATGACGGAAGTGTTAGAAGAAGCGTGGGAACTCGTTGAGGAGAAAGGCATGTCGGAAGAAGACTTCCAAGCATTTACGTTTGGCAATGCCGTAAAGCTCTGGGCTAGTCTCAATCCTGACTTTTTCAACGGCACGGTGGTGGAGTCGCAGGTGCGTACGTTGCAACAGCATGGGCAAGCCTAAAGGAGGAACGTATTATGGCGAATAAAGCTGACCTCGAAAAAGGCCTCGCACTACGCAACAAATTGTTAGGGAAACGCGCTAGCGGCGCGGCCACTGTGATAGCAGAACTCGCTCCTGACCTCGACAGATCATGTCGATTATCTCAGCGTCTCGCAGTTTAGCGGAGAATACCGTCGTTTCTTCGGCAACTCACCCAGCAAGGACATCGAACGATTATGGGAGCATCTGACCTCCGGGGGTACACACGTGCATGTGTAAGAGCCCCTAGGCTGTAGTAACATTGTCCTGCTTACTAATAACAGAAAGTGAGAGACCCCCATGAGTCAACAACTGATTGGTGTGGCAGTACCCAGCGAGACAGTACAGGGAGCGCTGGCCATGATCGAACGTGCAGAACAGTTGGGCATTCCGGCGGCCTGGATGACCACGGGCATGGCACGCCCGGATAATCTGACGACCTTTGCC
>CAZUFQ010000165.1:0-10348 GCA_964618735.1 uncultured Enterobacteriaceae bacterium | reverse complement strand
GGGGACAAAGAGCCTTATCAGCCTGTGCAAGCTGCCGACGATAATTGTTGCCGATCTAGTTGGCCATCTGCAAGAACATGAAATTCTGGAAGGGAGCGATCCAATTTTTCGCAATCTTACCCCGCAAATCCTCCTGCAGCGCTGTGGGTTAACAAACGTCACTTTTTTGCGCTTACGGCGAGGCCAAGAACTTATTGGCTTTTTGGCGTGCGGATATCAGGAAGCCAAAGAGCCCTCCTCTCGTCATACGCGCATCGCGAGCGGCATCGCTAATATCGCTTCGCTAGCACTAGCCAACGCCAAATTGTTGGAGGAATTGGACCGCGCGAACCGCATTAAAGAAGACTTTATGGGCGCCATGTCGCACGAGTTGCGCACCCCGCTCAACGTCATCATCGGCTACACGCAATTAATGGAGGAGGAGACCTTTGGTCCCCTCTCCACAGAACAAAACAATATTCTCCGGCGTATCAGTAGGAGCACGAATAAGTTGCTCGATCTGGTGAGCGCCACACTTGATTTAGGAAGACTACAAAATCAACAAAGAATACCCCTCCATATACAGGCAATAGAAGGGGCCGCCCTCCTGGCCGAACTGAACCAGACGTTTTGTCAGTTCCAACTGACGTCGACCGTAGGCTTGCACTGGAAGATTCGGGAACCTCTCCCTTTGATCCGCAGCGACGCCGTCAAGCTTAAAATGGTGCTGAAAAACCTTATTACAAACGCCATGAAATTCACGGACACCGGAGCCATTACGATCTCTGCCGAACCGCAACATGACGGCGTCGCTTTTAGCGTGACGGATACCGGTATTGGTATTGCCCGTGAAGCCTTGCCTATTATTTTCGAGCCATTCCGCCAAGTAGATGACTCAGCTACGCGTCGATATGGAGGAGTCGGGTTAGGACTGTATATCGTGCGGCAGCTTGTAGAATTGCTCGGAGGCAATATCGCCGTTGAAAGTGAAGTCGGGCGTGGTTCCACGTTTCGCGTATGGATTCCTACCGTCTATCACGAACAGTCAAGCCCAAGGACTGAGGATATCGTGACTTCTTAGTTGTTGAGTGTTGCGCTTTGGAATCTATCTTCACAAATGAATTGAGCTTCTCAAGCTGACCTTTCTGGGTCACGGAGCCTGCCGTAAAAACGCCCCGATATAGCCGCCAGGCAGAACGTAAACTGCCGCGCCGCGCCGCCCCTCAATATGCAATCGCACTCCATCTTCCTCATGCTGCTGAAGGTACTCTCTCGACACGCCTAGACTGACCTGTTCATCTTTGGCGCACCCGTACTCATCACAGTAGGTCTCCCGACGCTCTACCACATGCAGGAGGAAGCTGTGGCCCTCGCTATCGGTCGCGAGTTCGTACCCGTGCCAGACCTCATCATAGTAATGGTCGGTGATGGAGATCCCATAAGAAGGCGGCCTCCCGTCGCCAGCCACCGCCCGGAGTACAAGCGCACTCAAGGGGTTCGGGGCGCAGTTGGGCCCTTCATACGTCACCAACTGCTGGGCAGCATCCTGTTTGATGAGGAGCTGCATCGGGGGGACGGTGTCGGCATCCCAATCGATCCATGGGCCCCGGGCAAATTGCACGCACCCAGAGAAGAGCGAGTAGACAAGAATGGGCAATACGCTCCGCATAGTTCCCCTTCCTTCCCTTTGCTTGTACCGAACCGCGGCTGAAAGGCAAGAGGTCGAGCGCCACGTTTTCTGAGCAACAAAGTGGAAAGGATGAGATAAACGCGCGGCGCACCATGTTGTTGCGTACGATGGGATGGACCTGCTGCGCCCTATGTGTTGCTAATTCACCCGCTCGTCTGCTTCCTCGCCCACTTCCTCTATAAACAGTTGATCGCCTAACCCGTTTTGCCGGGAAGCGCATTTGTAGTTGAAGTGACTATCTCGTTTAAGAGAGACGCTTGAAGTGATTAACCATTAGATTTTTCTTCTGGGAGAAGCATCAAGAACATAATTGATGCACCATCTTGAAAGGAGCGGCGGCGTATGAAAAGCACCCCTTTCACCATTACTGCACTCGCTGCCATGCTGGCTCTTACAAGTTGGGCTTCTAGCAATCTGGCGGCAGATGCACCGGATGCTGGACAGAAAGAGCTTGCGGCATTGCAGGCCCGAGTCACGTAACTGCAAGAGAGAATTGAGCGGTTGGAAAGTCGCGTCGATGAGTTATCTGAACCTAAGCTGCGTCCAGCAGAGAGACAGTGATTGTAGAATCGACCGGCGGCATTGCGCCCATCAATACACGTGAGTCTCACATCTTGCCGGAAGTGCTTAGAGAATTCCGCAACGATGTGTTACCGAATCGCGTAAGCGCCTGAAAAGGTTGATAGCGACGAGCAGAATCGAACTGCCGACCTAGGGATTATGAGAGTGGCCCAAGCCCTTGAAATCATTTGATTTTCGAGGGCTTTCTCTGTAAAACAGCGCAATCTAAAGCACGATCCGCAACCTATACGCAACCACACAGATTGTGATATCCTTCCCTGAGTCCGGCTTAATTCCTACTTCATTCCTATCATACAATTCTTCTCTATATTTTGTATTATAATTTCATATGTGAAATTATAATGACTATAGAGGAGGAGGGAACCTATGGAAGGAGTCAATGCAAAGACAGCCAGTCGAATCACAGGGCTCAGCTATCGGCAACTCGATCATTGGGATCGGACCCACTTCATTAAGCCGTCACTTCAAGAAGCAAAAGGTACAGGGTCTCGCCGTCTTTATGCCTTTCTTGACCTCATTCAATTGCGTGTGGCGAAAGCATGGCGAGAGAAAGGAATAAGTCTGCAGAACATTCGTAAGAGTCTTACCTTTATTAAGACCCGTTTCCCAAGCATAGAGAAGCCCCTAGCGCAGCTTCGATTTTTGACGGATGGCGAGAGTATATGTGTGTTTACACAAGACCCTAAAGAGATGATCGACACCCTACGGGGCGGACAGATGATCTTTAGCTTTGCTATAGGCGAGATTGTGGAAGAAATGCAAGAAAAAGTCATTGAGTTAAGCTCCACGAAAACGTATACGGTCAAGGTCGGTGACAAAGACTACACTGTGGAACTTCAGCCTGATCTTGAAGATGGAGGCTACGTTGTAGACTGTCCAGCATTGCCTGGTTGCATGTCGCAAGGAGATACGCGCGAGGAAGCCTTAGGCATGATCCGAGACGCGATTCGCGGACATTTGGCCGTGCTTCGGAAAAAAGAGACAAGTCGGCGTGCGGGAAAAGCCGCGTAAAAGGCATCAAAGGGGTAGGAGGCTAAGGGACCGAAGTGGCAGGTATTCACAATCTGAAACTGGATCGGGTAATTAAAGCGTTCGAGCGGGCAGGCTGGGAAAATCTTGGAAGGGAGGGGAAACATTTCAAGTTGCGGAAGGTTGGTAATATCAACATTCTTTCTATTCCGGTTCATGGTGGAAAGCCAATTAAGGCGGGATTGTTGAGGGGGTTGCTCAAGAAAGCGGAACTAACCGAGGAGGAATTTCTGGCATTGTATCGTTAAACAGTTGCTACACCTACAGATGGATACGGCAATAGAGAAAATACAGACTGGTTTACTTCAGGGGCCTAAGGAACTACGGCGGTGTCTCTCCTGCCCGCCTGGCCCCTTTTCCTACACCGCAAGAGTAGCTTAAAAGGACAGCAGTCGCATGCCGAACAAATCTTTAGTTCCCGCACTTCGCAGCAATGAAGAAAACACTACCCAAAAAGAAAATATTCCGCGTGAACCTCCGTTAGAGGCGCGACGTCGGACACAGGCTTGGATTCAAAAAGCAGTGGATGAATACCTCGAAGTAGGACAATCTCCGGAAGAAGGGGTGACGTGGTTTTTCGCTCCCATCCTGAAGTTAATAAAGGACGCGCGAGACAAGAATCTCACTCAAGGCATTTTGAGCCAACGGGTCCGTTTGGTTTTGGTAGATGCTCCTTTGGGCGCTCGCGTGGGTGCTCCGGTGTCTGGAGTGTATCGACTCAACATCGAAACAAAAGCACGGTCGTTTACTCTGAACTTCGGATTGACCAATGACCTGCAAGAGCGCGCTCTCATGCAGACGATATGGAGGCGCTGTTTTTTGCTCAATATGTACTTGCCAATAAAAGCGGCAATCCAGAGGGTGCTAAGCAGTTAGGCAAAAGTAATGCGGTATTTTGAGCCGATTCCTTTGCGCACGTCAAAGAGTGAGGCAGTGAGAGTCTTGAAATTCAGGTAGGCGTCCAAGGGGAGCCACTCATATTTAATCTTGCGCCAGAGGAGTTCACTAAGGTTCAGTTCCGGACAATACGGCGGGAGAAACTTCACGTAGAGGTGTTCTTTCTGCCACCGTTCGAGTTCCTCCTCGCAATCCTCACTGGTGGGGATCGGAGCATTGTCGACGACGACCATAGCGGGTTTTGGCTGGTGTTGGCGGAATAGGTCAAAGCAATGGATTACGGTGTGGGAATCAAGCGTGCCTTGAAAGGCAAAGGCGTGGAATTGGTTGTGCAAGTTGAAGAAGCCCAGTACATTTTGGCGCGGACCGTGAGCCGACGCCAATTCTAGGCGCTGCCCCACGAGTTGCCAGGCATAGGGAATCGAGGGTTGCAACGTGAATCCCGCTGCATCGTAGTACCACAAGTCAAAGGGGCTCTTGCTCCCAAAGGCAGTCGCCCGCAACTGCGCCAACTCCGCCTCGGCCGCACGAAACTCCGTTTCATCGCGCCATATCCGGGTGCTTCGCCGCATGCGCTTCCAACCGTAACGCTCGGCTCGGAGCAGGGTACGCAAGGTCTCCCCACTAATGAGTTTGCCGAGCGCGTCCGCAATCCGCTTCAAGCCCGTCTTGAGCGTGCGCGGTTCTTGCAGGGTAATTGTGAGCGCCTCTTGTCGCTCGGATTCCGTTAGCTTGGGGGGTCTGCCACGGCGCGGCCCATCGTCCAGCCCTGCCACTTGCTCTGCCTCCCACCACTCCAACCACTGGCTCACCCGATCCCGGTCCACTTGGGAGATGTCGGCAATCTGCTCCAGCGAGTACCGCCGTTCACTGAGCAGCACGGCGTGCGCCCGCATCCGCGTGCGCTGGGGCGCGACCGATTTCATAAGCGTGCTCAGTTGCTCGCGTTGTTCGATCGTGAGGGGCTTCACAAATTTCGTCGGCGTTTTCATACACACTATTATACCGCAGAATTTATGCCTACCTGCTTAATAGCTCGCGGGCACGCGAAGCTTCCCTTATTCTCGGGTTATTACTTTCTTGCCATTTTCCGTGAAGATACCGATCTACAGCGTCTCTGGAGCGTTTTATGGATAGAAGTGTTGAATACGCAAGACAGAGTGTTCAAACGCTTAATGCGGATTATTTCTAATGAAGTGCTGCCACTTGGTAGCGGACGGCTCCAGCAATTGACGGAAGAGAAGCGAGAGGAGCCGAAAAGCCCGCAAGTCCGCAAGCGAGAATTCGACGAACGCATCAAGGAAGAAGACCAGAAACTCAATCACGAGATAGAAACCCGCATCGCTAATATCCCCCGTTCTCAAGTTCGCATCCTTCTGAAGAATGACGCCTACCGGCAAGAAAGAGACCGGATTACTGAGGCCGTCCTAATTGAAGCACGAGACAGCATCGAATCCACAACCGCCAGAAAGAACGCCGCCACCCGGCGTCTAGCCGCACTCGAACGTGAACAAAATCAACAACTCGGACGATCAAAAAAGTAACATGGAAAAGCTTTGTTTTCTACGTTACTAACAGATCGCGACTTTGCGTGCATGTTCTCGCTAAATTTACAGCATGCACGAAACACATAGTGATGGCTACTTAAGCAAGTCACGCCTCGCCCAATATCTCGACCGGTCCATTCGGTGGGTAGACTATCAATTGACCGGTCCTAACCCCCCTCCCGGCTTAAGGATAGGGAAATCGTGGCTGTTCAGACGGTCCGAGATTGACCGATGGCTAGAGCAGTTCCGCACCCAAAGTAATCTTGATCGCGTTGTTGACGAAGTCATGAGCGAGCTAGGGGGCAACAAGTGATGGCCCCCACAGCCGTTGTTCGCAACCTTTTGGGCCGCTTTGACCACGGAGAAGCGGTCTCTTCTGCTCCTGCTGATAAGCTAGAGGCCTACCACTTTTTTACTTCAATCAGCGAAGTAGAAGCACTCGATCCGCTCGCCTCCGCGTTCAACGCGTGCAGTCAATGTTGTCGTCACTTCACATTATGTGAGTGCAACTCAGAAACGAGTCTGACGCGATGAACGCAATGAAGCTTCTCCCGCGGCTATTCGTTGATGCCGGCAACGCTCTCACACCCACCCCGCAAGGATTTAAGACCGGGCACGAGCCTGTTCATCGTTCGCAGAGCGGGCACTGCGTCACCATCAACGACGAAAAAAGCACTTGGCATTGTCATTCCTGTAGTCAGGGCGGCGACGTTGTACAGGCGGCCATGTCGCTCAAGGGACTCTCCAGAGAAGCAGCGGAGGCCCTTGTCACGGCTGCTGGGGAAACCACACAAAACAAGCAACGACCGCACTCGCAGGCAACAGAGCTAGTGAAGCTTGCCGAGGATGCAGAACTTTGGCACACACCGGACGGGGACGCCTGGGCTTCCTTTCCCGTCAATGGCCATAGGGAACACGCGAACATCCGTACCAAGCAGTTTCGACGTTGGCTCGTGCGGAAGTTTTACGAAAAGCACAGCGCCTCTCCTGGAGCCCAAGCCATCCAAGACGCCATCGGCACGCTGGAAGGAAAGGCGTTCCACAACGGTCAGGAACATCCCGTCTATCTTCGCATCGCCGAACATGACGGCGCCGTGTATGTGGACCTCGCGAATGCGTCGTGGGAAGTGGTGGAAATTACCGCTTCTGGCTGGCACGTGATTGAGGACGCCCCGGTGCGGTTCATGCGCGCCAAAGGCATGTTGCCCTTACCGACCCCCCTTGCTGGCAACTCTCTCGAACCACTACGAACTTTTTTGAATGTCTCCGATGAAGACTGGCTGCTTATCAAGGCGTGGTTGGTCGGAGCTATGGCGCCGTCTGGACCCTATCCCTTGCTCGAAGTCCACGGCGAGCAGGGCAGCGCAAAGTCAACGCCGGCGCGTCTTCTCCGGTCTCTTATCGACCCCTCCACAGTCCCGCTGCGCAAAGAACCGAAAACGGAAACCGACCTTATTGTGAGCGCGGCAGCGTCGTGATTACAGTGCCTCGACAATCTGTCGCAAATACCGGTATGGCTGTCTGAGGCATTATGCCGCCTCGCGACGGGCGGCGGTCTGGCTGATGGAGAACTCTACACCAACGGGGACGTCTTTCTCCTCAACGTCCAGCGCCCTGTCATCCTGACCGGCATCGAAGATCTCGCCATACGGCCTGACTTGCTGGAACGGACAATTCCGATCACCCTCGCCAAAATTGACGATGAGCGTCGCATCACAGAGAAAGCGCTGTGGACGAAGTTTGAGAATGAGCGCCCGCGGTTATTCGGAGCCCTTCTCGACGCTGTAAGTATCGCCCTGAAGAAGCAGGAGTCTGTTACCCTCGCAAAGACGCCTCGAATGGCGGACTTCGCTGTGTGGGTGGTGGCAGCAAGCGAGAAGCTCGGATTCACACCAGAGGAGTTTATCGCTGCCTACGCCGCAAAGCGCGATGAATTGCACGCCAGTGTTGTTGAATCAAGTCTCATCGCACGGCTTGTGAAACGCATTGTGGCGAAAGATAAGTTCCACGGTACAGCAGGAGCCTTACTCGCTGAATTTGAGCTGATGGCCGAGGACAAAGAAAAGAAGTCGAAGGTATACCCCCAAACGCCGAAGGCGCTCGCCAACGGACTGCGCCGCATTGCTCCTAACCTCCGCGGTGTTGGGTATGTCGTTGACTTCATGGTAGAGGGCAAGAATCGGGACCGGAACATTCATTTAGAATGGGTAGGGACAACATCGTCCGCGCCGTCCGCCACCACGAAAAATAAGGAGAAATCCGCCGAACAGGCGGACGATGGTAGACGATGGCGGACGATCAAGCGACTATACACCGTCCGCCGAAAACATCAGTGATCACGAAGACTTAGACCGTACAAATGACTTGGTGGACGCGGCGGAAGCTAAATTTCCTCCTTATTCTAATGGCGCGTACAACGTTGATAACGAAGTCGATCCGTACGAGGCTGAAGAGCGCCTCGCTATTCAAGAGGAGTCAGCAGAGACCAATACAATCGAGGTAGGCGGCGCGTATAATGTCCCTGAATTTGAGTATGTCACGACTGCTGACCGTCTCGCGGCTGTCGTACCAGACTTGTTGACCGCGCCCATCATTGGACTGGACACCGAAACAACCGGCCTCGATCCATTAAAAGATCAGCTCCGGCTTATTCAGCTTGCCACACCGACCCAGACTGTCGTTGTTGATGCCTTTACCTGTCGGTTGCGCTGCTCTCCGCGGTCTTTTCTGCGCCGCGGCCGATCATCGGCCACAATCTGAAATTTGATCTCCAGTTCCTTGTGGCCGCTGGACTACCGTGGCCTTGCGGCGCCGTGTTCTACACCATAATAGCGGCACAGCTGCTAGGCGCCGGGAGCGCTGACGGGCAGCTACGCAACTGCGGTCTTGCGGCTGTAGCGGAGCGAGTCTTAGGCGTACCCGTTGATAAGTCCGAACAACGTAGTGACTGGACGGGACCACTAGGCTCTAACCAATTAGCTTATGCTGCGAAAGACGCGTCGATCTTGTTACCGCTCGCAGATCGGCTGCAGGATGCTCTCGTTGATGCAGGGCTCACTCGCGTTACGGAAATCGAAAATGATTCACTTCTCGCTCTTGCGTGGATGGAACGTGTTGGTCTCCCTATTGATCAAGAACAGTGGTCGCCGAGAGCCGTGGAGGAAACACACCGCGCACAAGCACTTGAGGCGCAACTGTACACGCTGCTGGGGTGTCCGCATCCGAACGGGCCCGTCCTCCACTTGAGCGCGGAAGAGACGGTCAACTGGAATTCCCCGGATCAGGTCTTAGAGGTGTTCCGCGCCCGCGGGCATGCCATCGAGAACACGACGTCAGAGACGCTGACTACGTTGATGAGCAACGAGCCATTAGCAGCGACACTGCTTGACTATCGAGAAGCGAAAAAGCGTGCAGGAACCTACGGCGCCGACTGGCTCAAGAAGCATCTGCATTCCATCACGGGACGCGTGCATGCAGACTACTTACAGTTGGGCGCGGCGTCGGGGCGCATGAGCTGCACCAAGCCCAATGTCCAGAACCTCCCCCGTAATGGTTCCTACCGTCGCGCGGTGTGTCCTGGGGAAGGCCGCGCGATTGTGAAAGCAGACTTCTCGCAGATAGAACTCCGCATTGCTGCCGTAGTAGCCGAGGAAGCACGCATGTTAGGAGCGTTCCGTGGGGGGGAGGATCTGCATAAGCTGACTGCCGCTACCGTGCTCGGACTAGCACCAGATCAAGTAGGAAAAGAACACCGACAGCTGGCGAAAGCATTAAACTTTGGGTTGCTGTATGGCATGGGAGCCCCGGCGCTGCAGCGCTACGCAGCAACCAATTACAAAGTAGCGCTCACTGAGCCCCAAGCGAGAGAGCACAGGCAGAAGTTTTTTAGCGCATACCCGGGACTCGGGGCGTGGCATACCAGCGTGGACATGCAACTGGGGCAGGAACAGACTGTGGAGACGCGCACCCTCAGTGGACGGCGCCGGCTAGGGATTGATCGCTTTACTGTGGCCTTGAACTCTCCAGTACAAGGCATGGGAGCGGACGGGCTCAAGCTTGCGCTGGCGAGGTTATACACGCGCCGGGACGACGTACCAGACACCCGCCTCATTGCATGCGTGCATGATGAAGTTGTAGCGGAGTGTCCGGAAGAGTCTGCAGAGCAAACGGCAGCATGGCTCAGGCAGTACATGACCGAAGCCATGCAAGAAATCATCGGCGACACGGTTCCTGTTGAAGTAGAAACCACGATTGGAAGGGACTGGGCGGGGACACCCTTACTGGAACAGCAGGAACGAGCATGATGCGTATGAACCGAAAAGCCAAAGGGGCGAGACGGGAACGGCAAGCCCGGACAATCTTAGAACAGGCAGGCTACCACGTCGTCAAAGCTGGGGATCTCTCGGCCTCTTCGATCTGGTGGCGTTAGGGCCCGCTGGCTGCCCGTCTTATTCAAGTCGAGAGTAATGAGAAACCGCGGTCAGCAGAACGGGCGCGGCTTCGAGCATTCCTTTGTCCGTCCTACGCCCGCAATGAGCTCGTGGTGTTCATCGACCGGCAACGTGTACCGGTCATTGCACTTTTTGCAGAGAAACGGCCCCTCACATCCCGGAAGTTGTAAAGA
>CAZUFQ010000164.1:0-10385 GCA_964618735.1 uncultured Enterobacteriaceae bacterium | reverse complement strand
GAGTGGCTTGCGCGAAATTGATGTCGGCCTGCTCGGTGGCGGTGGCACCTGTCAACGTTTATTCGGCGGATACAAAGCCCGCAAGATGATGTACACAGGCGAACGCGTAGGCGCGGCGGAGTTGTACCGACTCGGTATCGTCGAAAAGGTCGTCGCGCCAGACAGACTGATGGCCGAAGCTCACGCTTTGGCGGAAAACATTGCCGCCAAAAGCCCGATCGCCATCCGTTTGGCTAAGCATGCTATGAATACCATCGAGTTTATGGATCTGCGCGACGGGTATCGATTCGAACAGAACATGACCCATGAACTCACTGGTAGTGATGACGCCAAGGAAGCGGCGCGTGCTTTTGTGGAAAAACGGAAACCCGTTTTTAAGGGGCGGTAGTAGCCCGTCAAGTTGAATTTGATGGAGAAACAGAAGAGGCGTCATTCCCGCGAAAGCGGGAAGCCAGGGAGATTCAACCCTAGCTTCTAGTTCTGCTTCCTGGATTCCTGGTCTCACGTTGCTCGCCCGGAATGACGTGCCTGCCGTTTGCCCCCTCACCTTTCCTGATGGCACGTCTCCCCGTGTTCAACAGGAAAGCTCTACGGCTGACGCGCTCGATCGACGACCTCCGGTCCTGTCGATGCTGCAAGACCAAACGGCTACAGGAACAAAATCTCCAAAGTGAGTATCGAACAGAGGAGCCCTCTCTTCAGAAGAAGCCTTTTCCTTCTGTGCAACACACGCAGGAAGTAACGCAGCCATGAGCAGCAGAGAACCGGCGGCGCAAGCGACTAACATAACCCCCATCATCCAGCCCAATTGTCGGACTGGTGAAAAATGTGAGCTGATCAACGGAAGAAAGCAACACGCATTCAAGAGACAGTCAGCAAGGATGAGCTTTCCTTCCCCTTCGATAGTCTTGCGCAACGCTTCCCGAGGGGACGAATCATTCAGTAGACGTTGATAGGTCAACACGAAATACAGACTGAAATCTGTCGCTGCGTTAATCGTCAGGGCGCCGATAGAAGCCGTCGCCATGTCGAGCGAAATCTGGAAGAACCACATAATCAACCCCATGACAGCGGTGGCGAAGAACAGCGGCAACGACATGACAAGCCCGCCCCACACCGGCGCAAGGCGCAGCGTGTGCAACCGTCGATTGTATCGCCATAAGATAAAGCCGCAGAGCAGAGCAATGCCGATTTGCGAGGAAAAGATATTCGTGATCTTCCCTTCACGGACGTATTTATCAACTTGTGGATACAGGGGGACTTTATTAAACACGTTTACGTTTAAATCAGGAAACGAGCGGTGCGCCAACTCAAGCACCGCGTCGCGAAAACGACCGAGTTCTACGCTATCGTCAGTGCCGTACGACACGGAGATACGCACTCCGCCGGGGAAATAGAGCTGCCGCTGCATCCCTGGGGTCAGACGATTCTCAATCAAAAGGAACACGGTGGACGCTTCTTCCGCCGTTTCAGGAAGCGGCTTCTGAAAGGACTCATGAGAGATTTGTTGCACCGTTCCCAAGATAGAAGTTGTCTCACGACTCCCAGAAATGGTTTTGAGCTGCGTTTGCAATTCCCACGCGCGAGCGAGAAAATGCGGGTCTTTAATTTCTTCGCCTTGCCGCGGCTCCACGAGTAAATCAAGAAATTCGAACCCCACGTTGCCCGGTTGGTTCAGGAAACGAGCTTCTCGTTCAACCGACGTGCCGCGGATAAACTCCAACGCACGGGTGCGACTCGGCACCCCGCCATGCCAGAACATCAAAACAACGAAGACAAACAAACCGCCGGTCCCAGCCAACACAATGAAGGGACGAGAGCCGTCCGCTAACCACATCGCAGCATTAATGCAACGAGCAAAAAGACGCTCATACAGCGCAGCGCACTTTTGCAAGTATAAAGAGAGGAAGGAAGGCGCGCATTTAGTGGTCCCAGACAACAGGTGCGATGCAGAGTGGTCTTCCTCCAGAGTTGGCGAAGCGGTCAAGACATCAAACGCCGGCAAGAACACGGTTGCCAAGAAGAACAGCCATACGACCCCAAGGGTGGCGCTCACGCCTAGTTCCCGGATCGGTTTGAGGCCGAACGACCAGAGGGTCACAAAACCAAAGGCAGAAATCAGAGCAGTAGTCAGAATCAGACCGTCCACCTCACACGCCTTCCTCCAACCTGCTTTCCGGTCCTCTTCCCCACTTTCCTTGAGCGCGGAAAATTTATGCAACGCAAAGCTCGTGCCCTGGACGATCACACTCGCATACGCCAAGAGTGAGAACACGCGCTCAGGCACCCCGAGGAGTCCCATCGCTCCGCGCGTCCAGACAAAGCCGCCGAGCACCATGACACTGCCGCAAAGAACCGCAGCGCGCAGCGACCCCAGAGTCACCCAAAAAATCGGAAGGGTGAAAACAACGCCAAGAAGAATAAGAAAGCAAATGTCAACGTTCAAACCCTGATCAATCAGCCCTCGGCCCATCGTCCATCCACTCGCCGCCACACCCGATTCATGGGGAACAATATCTTTCTTCCACAGCCACTCCCACAACGGGATCTCACGTCCTTCGAGAAATTCCACAGTGCGGCGAAATTCCTTTATCTCGTCATATCCAGGAGGAAGATAGCGGACAACCGACGTCCACGAGAAATCTTTTCCGGCAAGCAGCCCAAACACGCTCGCATCACCAGCCACATGACTTTTCCACTCTTCTATTTGCGAGGGAGAGCTGAACGACGTCACGGTCACGTCGTTCACATAGGGAGTATCAAGCAAAAATTCCCCGGTATCACGGAACTCCGGCGTCGTGGCCAGGCTGAGCACCGCATCACCGAAGGTTTTTTGCGCCGCCCGTGTGACACGGAGAATCTTCGCGGCATCTTCAGCTGAGTGGACGCCTGTATTCAATATAAACGGGATAAATTCTCGGCCTTCAAAGCCTTCACGGACTTTCCCCTGGACATAACGATCCATGACTCGAAACGGGTCATCCTGACGAAGGATGACGTCGCTATCGAGAATGCCGCCCTTTTCGACGCGACTGTTGCCCCAGATAAAAACGGCAGATAATAGGCAGAACACAACAACAACAGCGACAGGATATCGTATACTCCAGGAACAAAGCGTAAAGCGTTGCATGGGGGGACTCCTCAACTCAGTCTAATAGTTAGCCTGTAAGGACGCGTCAGACGCAACAGAAGTAATGGTAGGCTGCACGGTTACCTTAGCTTCCCTAGCTTGTCGCATGCCAAATTGCTGATTGAGCACTCCGTAATAATAATTGTTGATGCGACCCATGAGCGTCTCATCAGCAATGGGGCACGGCAAGCTGCTCTCCGAGACCACGGAGCGAAAGTGTGTCGTGTCAAACAACGGGTTATCGAGGAGATAAGGAGCTTGAAATTGAGTCTTACGATTAAAGATACGTTCCATCCCGCTCATTGGCTTCCGCGTAAAAGAAGAGGCGTCGACGAAATCGACGCCCGACACAGACAAGAGCGCACTGGCTTGCGCAAAGAGGAAAGCGAGTGATGGCGGCTGATCGTTGGTGATATGGAAAATCCAGCCGTCGCCGCGTTCACTGCGCGCCAACCGCCACATCGCTTCAACTACAAAGTCAACCGGAACAACGTTGGGACACAGATCAGCACTCGCCCCGACCCGTAAGTGCAAATTGCGGTCGAACTGTGAACCTAAGTTGACGCTCAAACTGTTTGTGAGTAAGTACAGCGCGCGGAACACATCATAATATCCGGTGAACCGTACGGCGCGTCCCGTACGGGAGTGCCCAATGATAATGGAGGGACGAAAGATCACAACAGGCAATCCGTATTGCTGGCGAAAGGCGCCGACTAACCGTTCGGCTTCTTGCTTTGACCACTCATAACGATTGCGAAATGGCGTGTCTTCGGAAGGCAACACTTCACGCGCAACACCATCGATCACCGGCGCCGCATACGCCGTACTCACATGAAACAATGGGGTAACTCGGTCTTGATTACAGCGACGGGAGAACTCGAGCACTTGCTGGGTCCCCTCGATATTATGCGCGGCAATTTCTTCCCGAGAGTGTTCTTGAAATTTGAAACTCGCTGCGCAATGCCAAATTTCATCGACAGCATTCGCCAAAGCGTCTTGCTCCGCTTCACTCAACCCAAACCCCGGAGACCGCACGTCTCCGGTAATGACGGAAAGATTACCACTGGCGCGATGAGCATCGAGATCCGCTGCGCCAATTTCCTGGAGTGTTTCTAACAAACGCTCTTCCGCGGCTGGGCCACGGACAACCGTGATGACCTGCATGCCTTGTCGCAGCAGGAACTCGATCAAAAACGACCCTAAGAATCCCGTCCCGCCTGTGACTAATGCTGTTCGATTCGCTCTCATGACTCACTCCCCCACTACGCCTTGGTAGCAACTAATAAGTTGTAAAAGTACACCGTCGGAATTACCTCAACAGAAGCAAAACCCACTTCTCGCAACAATGCATTCATCTCTTCAACCGTGCGACATTCGCCGCCCGGGCTGATCAGCAACAACAGTAAGGAAATGAACGCAGCATCTCCCGGCGAGGGGCCTTCATCTTTAAAGGTTTCATAAATCAACAAACGTCCGCCCGACGGCAATGCGGCAAACGCCTTGGAGACCAACATCTTCACTCGCTCGCGCGGCCAGTCGTGTAGAATCCGCATCATCACAATCGTATCCGCGCCGCTGGGCAGTTGGTCTTGGAAGAAGTTGCCCGGTTGCAATTCGATACGCGAGGTCAAATGCTCTGGATAGGTTTGCAAAAAACTTTCGGCTTTCTCGCACACCTCGGGAAGGTCATACAGCATCACCTCTAAGTCAGGAAATTGCGAGGCCAACGTCAGACTCAAGCGCCCGTAGCCTCCGCCCACATCCATAACACGGCAGCTGTCAGAAAAATCCCAATACTGCGGCAGCACCATGGCCGGTACGACGCTCGATTCGTGCATCAATCCGCTATACCGGGCCACTTCTTTTTGCCCTGCTTCAAAAAAGTAACTGTAATCCTGACTCATGGGACGGTTCTCGAACAAGGCGGCCTTGAGATTGTCACACGCCAGATACAGATGGTCGAACAATTGGACGTGAGGGCCTTGAAAATCTGGCCGCCCGCGCACGAGCAACATCTCCGCGAGCGACGTATTCTGATAGACGCCGTGCTCACAATTCAACAAGTTGACACTGACAAGCGTATCGAGGAAGATGCGACAGGGACGCTCAGCAAACTGAAAGTGTTCTTGAATTTCCGTGAATGTTCGTGGTTGTGTCGAGAGCCACGTGAAGAGGTCCAACTCCACGCCCACCGCCAGAAGCTTGGAAGTGAAAAATCCAGTCATCATTTGGAAGATGTTTTTTTCGGAAGGGGAAAAAACGCTGTCTAGGGCATCCATGCTCATCACCTCATCATGGGAGAAGATTTTTGACAGGTAACTCGGTGCTTTCTCATGGAGCAAAATAGCTGCCACGCGAAGCGCAAAAAATCAGCTTGTTTTTTCGTAATTTTTTGACACTTCGTACGCAGGATGCCCCTCTGACCCGGCAATCCTTTCACGAAGAACGTCATTGTTTTAACGCGAGACGCCGACAAGGCAAAAAATGGGCATTTTTGACCCCCGGCAGCCGCGACTTTTTTTCCCTCTCGGGCAAATTTGCTCTTTTGCTCTGGCAATTCTTCCGCAAAAATGCTGAGGTTTTGACGCAAGACGATGGATAGGCAAGAAATTGCCGCTTTTGACTCTTCTGGAAGGAACAGAGTAATATGCGAAGGGGAATGTGAGGTATAAGGATAGGTAAAGATGGATACGCTGCAAAAAACCAAGGCGCAGCTTCTCGCTGAAGTCGAAGAACTCCGCCGTCAAGTGTTGGGCCTACAAGAGGCGGTGGGGAGACAACACTCAGTTGAGGAGCAACGCCGAGAAAGCGAAGAACGTTACCGCACCCTCGTCGAATATACGTATGATTTCGTCATTGAATCTTCTATCGATGGACGCTTCCTCTACTTAAGTTCAGGATACGCCAAGACTCTCGGGTATGCGCCCGATGAACTGCTCGGGAAGAACATCTTCGACGGGGTCCATCCCGAGGATCTCCTCACCGTAGCCGAAGCGTTCAGTCGCGGATTCGCCCAGTCCGACGCAGAGCACGACGTTGTACAGGCCGTGTATCGGTATCGTCATAAAAATGGCGAATGGCGTTGGTTCGAGAGTACAGGCCGACCCTTTCATACCGCAAACGGTGAACTCCGAGGCATGATCGTTTCTCGCGACATCACAGAACGTAAGCAAGCGGAAGACGCCCGCCAAGAAGAAGGCAAAGTATCGAGCGCGCTCGTGCGGGTCGGCGCAGAACTGAGCGCTCTGCTCAATACGCCCGCCATCCTAGATCATCTGTGTCGCTTGACGACGCAAGAACTCAACGGCTTTTGTAGCCTCACGTTTCTTTGGCGCGCAGAAAAGCGAACGTTTATGCCCGTCGCCCATTGGGGTGGAGCAACGGAGCAGTGGGAAGCTTTACGGGTGCTACATCTTAATCACGAGACGCTCCCAACTCTGCTCGCACGCTTGGAGCAAGAAGACCTCATCACCTCTCTCTCTGGCGATCAGGATTTTCTCGCCAACGCGCTACATCGCACCCTCGATATTACTGAGAGTGTACATCTGCCCTTGCGCTGCGGCGGCGAACTCCTTGGATTACAAAGCATCGGCTATCGGACGCCTTCGCTGCCCCTGCCTTCCGTGCAGCAACGCATTGCTCACGGCATCACTCATCTGGCCTCCATTGCGCTGGAGAACGCCAGGTTGTTTGAACAAGCCGAAAGCGCCAATCGGCTCAAGTCTGATTTTATCACTACTATTTCTCACGAATTACGTACGCCCCTCCACATCATTACCGGCTACACCGATCTCTTATTGGATGGTGAATTCGGAGAAATAGCGCCGGAACCAACCGATATCCTGCAACGGATTGAGCGTAACATCCAAGAACTTAGTGACATTGTCAACGCCACGCTTGATGTCAGCCGTATTGACGCCGGGCGGTTACCTCTGACTCTTGCTCAAACAGATCTCGCTGACCTCATACGGGAAATTCAACGAGACACCCAAGATTTACAAGACCATTCCTCACTGACCTTTCGCTGGTCTGTTCCACCAGAGCTGCCAACTATTCTCACCGACCCGTTAAAGGTCAAAGTTGTGCTCAAAAACTTGTTTAACAATGCTGTCAAATTTACTGAAACTGGCAGTATTACTGTGAGCGCCGCCGCGCAACAAAATGGAATAGAGATCAGCATTGCCGATACCGGCGTCGGCATCGCGCCAGAATCGATTCGCATTATCTTTGAGCCCTTTCGCCAAGCCGACGATCCCATGACCCGTCAATACGGAGGGGTCGGATTAGGGCTGTATATCGTACGCCGCTTGCTGGAATTACTAGAAGGGTCCATTAGTGTAGAGAGCACTCGAGGACAAGGCTCAACCTTTCGTGTTTGGCTGCCTCTCGCCATCGGAGAGAGATTGGCTGAGGCAACCATGAATTGAAGGAAGACAGGCACTTCAATCTCTCGTTCTTCTCTTTTCTATCCCCAGACTCTAGACCTCAACCTCTCCGGCTGCTAAAGGGGGTCCCTACATTTGCTTCAAGGGAGAATATGCTATGGCGGAACGCGCTCTAGAAGGGATACGCATCATTGAGTGCGGACACCTCGTCTCAGCAGCCTACGCCGCAAAACTGATGGCTGACATGGGAGCGGAAGTCATTAAAATCGAAGAGCCTGGTCAAGGCGACATGGCGCGCCAGCGCGGCCCCTATCCTGGCCACACGCCGCACCCAGAAAAGAGCGGATTGTTTTTATATCTGAACACTAACAAATATGGCGTCACGCTCGACCTGCGGCAGGCGGCCGGGCAAGACATCTTCCACAAGTTACTGCAGGACGCTGATGTCCTCCTGCATAACTATCACCCAACGGAAATGGCCAGTGTGGGACTTGATTATCCTAAGCTTGAAAAACTCAATCCCCGTTTAGTAATGACTTCGGTCGCGCCGTTTGGCTTGAGCGGTCCGCACAAAGATTATCAGGCCACAGATCTCACCCTGTGGAATGCCGGCGGCGTCGCTTGGCTCAACGGCGGCGGCCCGGGAACGGACGAGATGCCGCCACTCAAAACGTTCGGCCAACAATCCGGCTATCAGGCCGGTGTCAACGCTGGCATCGCAACGCTAGGCGCACTCTTTTCCCGGTTCTCAACTGGAGAGGGGCAACACGTAGAAGTTTCGACGCAAGAGTGTTTGCTCTCCATTCTCGAGCTCACCTTCGAGTTCTATCCATACATGGGTATTACCGCCTCGCGACTCGGACAAAAACCAATCCAACCGCTTGACTTTTTTGAATGCAAAGACGGATGGATCTTTCTGTGTTGTGTCGAAGAACATCAGTGGAAAAATTTCGTCGCCCTCATGGGCAATCCCGAATGGGCAGGGGAAGAAATCTTCACAGACCGCATCAGCCGCGGCGCCAATGGCGACGCACTGAAGCCGCTTTTACAAGATTGGGTTCAGGACCAATCCGTTATGGATCTCTACTACAAAGCACAGGCGCGACGGGTGCCGATTGCACCGGTCTCCACGATGGGCGACCTCTTCGCCAATGAACATCTCAAAGCGCGCGGGTTTTTTGCGACGATCGCTCATCCCGCCGCTGGTTCGCTGCAATATCCAGGTGAGCTGTACAAATTTTCGGAAACACCCTGGGAGATTCGCCGCCCGGCCCCGCTTCTCGGTCAACACAATGCAGAGATCTATGGCAAGCTGGGATTATCACAAGCGGAAATCGACAATCTGAAAAGTCGGGGAGTCATCTGAATAACTATTGACGATTGTACCATTGAGTCATGGACGATTGAAAAACGGGTGAAGAATGTTCTGTAGTCAATTTTCAATGACCCGATGACTCAATGACCCGATGACTCAATCCACCACTAATGAGGAGCTACTATGTCTCGACTTCCGTTAGAAGGCATTCGCGTTGCCGACTTCACCTGGGTCTGGGCTGGACCATTTTGTACGTTACAATTGGCGCATCTGGGCGCGGAAGTGATCCGCATCGAATCTGCTACACGCCCCTGCATTACTCGACTCCTCCCCCCCTGGCCGGACAATAAATCCGGCGTCAATCGTAGCGGCTACTTCAACCAATACAATCAAAGCAAACGCTCGCTGACGCTGAACCTGAAATCTCCAGAGGCGCTGGAAATTGCCAAAAAACTTATCGCCAAAAGCGATATTGTCACCGAGAACTTCGCTGGCGGCGTCATGGAGCGGATGGGATTAGGCTACGAGGTGCTGAGACAGATCAGATCAGACATCATCATGATCTCGCTGTCGGGCTATGGCGCGACTGGACCAGAAAAAGACCATATCTCTTACGGCCCCGCGCAAGTGCCGCTGAGCGGGATGTCCTCGCTCACGGGATACAAGGGGTGGCCGCCGATGCATGTTGGCATTTCGTATGGCGATCCCAACGGCGGGCTACACGGCGCCTTTGCCGTGATGTGCGCGCTGATGTATCGCGCTCGCACCGGCAAAGGCCAATTCATCGACCTCTCTCAGTGCGAAACTTCCACCGCCATGGTTGCAGAAGGCATCCTCGACTACAGCATGAATGGAACGCAGCCAGACCGGGACGGCAATCGCGACCCCTATATGGCGCCGCACGGCGTGTTCCGCAGCGCCGGAGACGATCGGTGGGTGAGTCTCGCCGTTCGTGATGATGAGGAATGGAAGAGACTATGCGCGACGATCGGCCAGCCGGAACTTGCTAACGATGCGCGATTTCTCACACTCAGTGACCGTAAACAGAATGAAGACGATGTAGAAGCTTTTATCACAGGCTGGACACAGACGCGGTCGCCGGAAGAAGCGACGGAGACACTTCAAGCGGCAGGCATTCCTGCGGCGCTAGCCATGACCAATAAAGATCTCTCCACTGACACACACCTCAACAGTCGACCGATCTTTGTCTACAATGATCACCCAGAAGTCGGCGTGCAACAGCACGTTGGCGTCCCGTGGCAATTGTCAAAGACGCCCCTCCCCGTCCGCGCAGCGCCAACGCTAGGGCAGGATACTGACTACGTGCTGCAGGAAATTCTGGGATACAACGAATTAGAAATTGCCGGACTGAAAGAACGGGATGTGTTGACCTAACCTCACCGTCCGAGATTCTTACGCGCCTACCCTACTCGTCTAGACCGACTCCCTCGAGATTGGGGAGGCACGATGCGGGGGCGGATCGATCTCCGCACCCCGCGGGGCATAAGCGTCAGCATGGATACGCGATTGTGGCGCAGCCCAAACGCCAAAGCGA
>CAZUFQ010000163.1:0-10388 GCA_964618735.1 uncultured Enterobacteriaceae bacterium | reverse complement strand
ATTTACAATATCCTCAAAGGCAGGGGAACACACCACACACGCGGCACTAATCTGGGAATGAACAACGCTGCTGGAGCTCGCATAGTAGGTACGACTTGGTTCGGGGCCCAGTTCTCGTTGAACTATATATGGTTGCCGACAGGTCCTTACGGAGACGGTGCGGAGTACCCAGCGGATCGACAGTTAGCAGTCTATGGTGATTCCCCTTTTAGCGGAGTGGCCCCTCAAGGATCGTTTGAAGAAGGGCTACGCCAGTGTCTGAGCGACAGCGGTAAGTCTAACACGAAGACCTCTGTACGTGTGGCAAAAACTGTCGCGCTCACTGGGGCAGACCTGCTGGGGTATAACTGGCCGACGCGACGGCTTGATGCAAAAGGCAACCCTCTACCAAGTGCAAGTCAACCGCAGGCAGCGCGTCAACCTGTGACCCTCTGTGTGTCGCCAAAACATACCTACCGGCAAACTCACGTGATAGGTTTCACTACGACGTATAATGACTTTGACTACACCGGGGCGGTGTTGCGGATGGAAGAGAGCTTGAGCACCAGTGAGTTCGCGAATCGCTATCCGGCTGGCTATGGGATTGCGCATGCGGACAGCAAGGGCCGGACCTTGTTTCACCCCCAGCCGGTATGGCGCAGCATGATCGGATTTGATTTATTTCAGGCGCTTTCTCACTATCCTGGCATGGGGTGGACCCGCCATATGCCAGGAGACGTTGGCACGCAGGCGTCGTTCTTGAGCTTTCAATATTTGATGATGTACAAGCCAGCGACGTCGAACACGTTCTGTAACTGGAACAATGCCGTGGGGATTGGGCCAAGCGCCCCGGCTGATTTAGCGACGGGTCCGGCGCGGCCTGCGCAGAGTGGGTGTCGTGAAAACCACTGGAACCATTTCTTCACGCTAGGGTTCAGTGGGCAAGGATATTTCAAGAGCAAGTTGGAACAACGGCTAGCCTTAGCGTTTGAACCGCGCGGGCAGCAATGGCTGCTGTACGGGCAATGGTGGTGGCGCAACTTCTACCAGCTGCCTGTGGACTTGTCTATGGGAACGAGTTGGTTCCCCAGCAGCCGGTTCGACAATTCTTGGACATTACTCAACTACTTCACTCATCGGAATCTCCTGTGGTTTGAAGCGACGTATTACATTCTCTAACCTACAGTGAATCAGGGGACCTACTTACAAGTCCCCTGATTCTATCAACAACAAGAGCAGTCAGATAAGACTGCTCTTCCCTCCGTTCGTCATTCCAAACAAAAGCTGGCCCTCCTGACCCGCCAAAACGGATGTGATAAAAAAATGCTGCCGTTTTCGCCTAAGGAGGATCTCTATGTCAGCAAATCATGCTGCCGAAACTGCCAAGATTCATGCGCGTCTCAGTCATCCCGTGATCGATTCTGACGGTCATTGGATCGAGTTTGAGCCTGCCGCCGTAGAGTATCTACGACAAGTTGGCGGCGAGAAGATCGTTGAGCGCTACAACAAAGTTGCTAACCAATTTGGCAATAAGAAATGGGCGCAGACCCCGCCTGAAGAACGACGCGAACGTCGTATGCTCCAGCCTGGCTGGTGGGGGGTGCCGACCAAGAATACGCGCGATCGCGCCACTGCCATGCTGCCCAAGCTGCTCTACGAGCGCATGGGGGAGTTGGGGCTTGATTTTGGCGTGATCTACCCGACCTCAGGCTCGCTGTTTGCTCCATTTCTTCGTGATGAAGAAGTGCGGCGGGCTGCATGCCGCGCGTTTAATATGTATACCGCCGATCAGTTTAAAGGGTTGAGTGATCGTCTCACGCCCGCAGCTGTTGTTCCTATGTACACGCCCCAAGAAGCAGTTGAAGAGTTGGAGTTTGTGGTGAAGAATCTCGGAGCCAAGGCGGTGATGTTGGGCAGCTTACCACGTCGAACCGTGCCGGCGGTCGCAAAAGCCACTCCGGAAGCTAGTCGCTATGCGGTTTGGCATGACACTCTCGGATTAGATAGCGCCTATGATTACGATCCCGTGTGGGCCAAGTGTGTAGAACTTGGTATTTCGCCGACGTTCCATTCCGCCTCATCAGGCATTGGTCTGCGGACTTCGATTTCCAACTTTGTCTACAACCACATCGGCCACTTTGGCCAAGCCGGAGAAGCGGTGTGCAAAGCCCTGTTCATGGGCGGTGTGACAAAACGCTTTCCTACGTTGAAATTTGGCTTCCTCGAAGGGGGCGTAGGTTGGGCGTGTAGCCTGTACAGTGATCTGATCGGGCACTGGAAGAAACGGAATCCAGAAGCATTAGAAGCAACTAATCCAGCCAACTTGGATCGTGATCTATTGATTAACTTGGTAAAACAGTATGGATCGGACACCCTTGTCAGCAAGCTGGATCTGATTGCGCCGGGGATAGGGTTACTGATGGAACGCCCAGAGCAGTTAGATGACTTTGGCGCGTGCGGCGTCAAGAAAGCGCAAGACATTTACGACCTCTTTGTCCCGCATTTTTATTTTGGTTGTGAAGCCGATGATCCGGTGACTTCATGGTCGTTCAAGAACAAAGTAAATCCCTATGGCGCGAAACTGAATGCGCTCTTTGGGTCGGATATTGGTCACTTCGACGTGCCGGATATGACTGAAGTGCTGGTCGAGGCGTACGAGGGGGTCGAAGACGGCATTATCACTGAAGAGGATTTTCGTGATTTTGTGTTCGGCAATCCCGTACGCTTTTGGGCCGGCATGAATCCCAATTTCTTCAAAGGCACAGCGATTGAGTCGCAGGTGCAGAAGTTCTTGACAGAGTCTAGCTCAGCGACGGCTGTAGCGGCGCTGTAACGAACTGGTACTTTGCCCAGGTGATTTTGGTAAATGTCATTCTGAGGAGCCCCTCGGCTTCACTCAGGGTGAAGTCCGCTTGGCATGTTTCTCAGACACCCCTCACCCTGTCCCTCTCCCCGTGGGGGAGAGGGCAGCAGACGCAGAGCGGCTGCGGGTGAGGGGTGTCTAAGGTAAATCCAAATGAAACTTGCCTAAGCTTTTCGCACCTTCACCCCAGCGCGCTCTTCCTGCAACTGAAACGGGGAGGACGAGTCACGTTCAGCCCAGCCTTTGGCCATGCCTTCGACAAGATCTTGTTCGACGAGGTTAGCAATTTTCAAAGGAACATCAAATTCACGTCCCAAGGCTGACGCCAGACCAATATCTTTACGTGCAAGCTTCAGGGCAAAGCGGGGAGTGTCAAAATGGCCGTTGAAGATACGGTTCGGCACCATGTAGTTCAACATGAGTCCTTGACCGACGGCGCCGTCGGCGATTGCTTTGCGCAGCGGTTCTGGGTCCACTCCGGCCTTCACGCCTAATGTGAGCCCTTCCGCCAGGATAGCTTGTGTACAAATCCCGATCATATTGTGGACGAGTTTGGCGATAGCGCCGGCGCCGATCGGACCGACATACGAGACTTTGTTTCCGATCGCATCTAAAACAGGTTTGACGCGATCATAGACAGCGCGGTCGCCTCCTACCATCACTGCCAGTGTGGCTTGCTGTGCGCCGATGGGACCGCCGCTGACCGGCGCATCCAAAACGAACATGCCGCGTTCGCCATAGACGTCGGCAATATGGCGAATCAGGGTAGGGGAATTTGTGGAGAGATCGATATAGACTGTCCCCTGCGCCGCGCCTTGGAGAATGCCTGCTTCCCCGAGCGCTACCGCTTCAACTTCCTTGGGACCAGGAAGAGACGTGAATACGATCTCACTGGCGGCGGCCACTGCCATGGGGCTGTCCGCCCAACGTGCGCCTTTCTCCAAATGGGGCACTGCGGCTTCTCTCCTCGTGTCATAGACTGTCATTGAGTGTCCAGCCTCTAAAACATGAGACGCCATGGGTCCGCCCATGTTGCCTAAACCGATAAAACCAACACGCATGCTACACCTCCTTTTCGACCTGTTCTTCCATTAGCCGTCGCAGCCTACTTACGCAAGAGAAACCCAAGCGAGCACAGACGTTCCTTGACAGCGCTGATCACTCTCCTTTATGGGAACCTGGATGAGAACTTGCTGAGACAAGGAGGCTCGTTATGAGATTTGGCTTCATGATGCCGTTTCAAAATCCGTCACGCTGGGGAAAACCATACCCTGAGCTGTACCGTGACCACCTTGAACAGATCGAACTGGCTGAAGAATTGGGCTACGACACAATCTGGCTGACTGAACATCACTTTGACGATGATGGTTGGGCGCCTTCGCTGCTGCCATTGGCTGCGGGGATCGCCACTCGAACGAGTCGCATTCGTATCGGCACTTTTATTCTGATCCTCCCGTTCCAAAATGCGCTGCGCGTGGCCGAAGACGCTGCAACGGTAGACATTCTCTCGAACGGGCGCTTTGATTTAGGCGTCGGCAAAGGATATCGATTAAAAGAGTTTAAAGGTTTTGGCGTGCCACGCGAACAGCGCGAGGCGCTGCTTGAAGAAGGGCTTGAAGTTATCCGCCGCGCATGGACCGAGGAGTCTTTTTCATTTGATGGACAGTTCTATCACCTGCAAGATGTACGGATTTGTCCCAGACCTGTGCAGCAACCGCATCCGCCTTTGTGGATCGGCGCTCGTGGGAAAAAGTCGGTCGAGCGAGCGGCGCGCCTGGGCTATCACCTTATGGGCACGGGCGAGTTTGAGCTGCAACGCTTTTATGACCGCGCGTTGGAGCAAAACGGACACAACCCTAGCGATTTTTTTCTAACTCAGCTCCGCTGGATGTATATCTCGAAAACCCGCGACCAGGCGTGGGACGAGGCGGGGGAGCACTTACATTATATGTTCTCCACGGCGATGCCATTGCTGAAAGAAGCCGGGGATCTCCGCAAAGACCGTACGATGCGCGAGACGCCCTCGCTTGAGGACTTGCGAAAACTTGATCCTGCCACTCCTGGCGGGTTCCCGATCATCGGAACGGCTGAGGACTGCATTCAAGCTCTACGCAGCTATCAACAAGGAACCCGTGTGACTGATCTTGCCCTGGGGATGCACCTGCCTGGCATCGCCCCGGAGAAGGTACGGCAATCCATGACCATCTTTGCACAAGAAGTGATGCCACACTTCAAGTAAGATGCTTGCGCGCCTGTTGGGTGTGACTTTTCGTGAGAGGAGACGACATGAGCGAGTGGCTGTTTCATACGGATTCGTATCTACGCGAGTTTCCCGCGCGGGTGACAGCTGTGCAAGGGAATCTGGTTGCGCTGGACCGCACGGCCTTCTATCCCACCGGAGGAGGGCAGCCGTGTGACCATGGGTGGATAGTTGCTAATAGTCAACGGTGGACCGTGACAAATGTGCGGAAGGATGGCGATGAAATCTGGCATGAAGTTTCAGAGACTCCGCCAGCAGTCGGGACTGAAGTGGCCGGCAGTCTCGAATGGGAGCGTCGCTACTCTTTGATGCGCACCCATACTGCACTCCATATGTTGGCCGGAGTGATCTGGCGCGCCTATGGCGCGCAAGTCACTGGCGGCAATATGGAGCCGTTGCGTGCGCGGATGGATTTTGAATTTGAGAGCATGCGCCGAGAATTAGTTGAAGAGATCGAGCAGAAAGTCAATCAAGAGATAACCGCGGCGCGCCCTATTCAGACCAAGATCCTGCCGCGTGACGAAGCCTTTGCCATTCCCGATCTGATTCGCACCAAGATCAATCTTCTGCCTGAAGGCATCGCCCAAATCCGAGTGGTCGATATTGTCGGTTTGGATTTACAGGCCGATGGCGGCACTCATGTGGCCAATACACGTGAAGTGGGCTGCATTAAAATTGTGGATTACAAGAGCAAAGGGAAGAGTAACAAGCGGTTGGAGATTCAGGTAAGTGACGGATGAAAGTATAAGAGGTGAGTCGGAATAAGACGAACAATTCTTCTCATGCCCAGGCTCTGCCTGGGCATGCAGCGTAAATGAGGCTCAATCTCTCGTCTCTTTTCGTACCCAGGCTCTGCCTGGGTACGAGGACGAATCTTTTGCGATGGACCACTAGTGGATCACCGCAATAAGGATGCTGGGTTGAAGAGATAGACTTTCTGCAGAGATTGCTTCGCTGTGCTCGCAATGACCGAGCGGGCTGTCATCGCGAGGAGCGGAGCGACGAAGCAATCTCATAAAGCGAGCGACTCCTAATCTGTCAAAACTTCTGCGATGACCTACTAGTAGCTTGCCCCGAACCTGTTCGCAACTCTTTTATTCCGTCACCTCCGACGGCACACACAGCTCATCTTCCTTGATCGTATCCACCTGCTCCGACAACAACTCCGTGCTCACAAACAGAGAGGTCACAGGTTGGTGCTTGGGCTGCGCCTGACAGAAGGTGCTCCGATGACGTCTCCCGCCACAGTCCTCTTGTGACTGACAGGCGTTGCCGGCATTACGCGGGGAATTCGCCGCGCACACCTTGGGTGTCTGTCTCGCTTGGTAACACATGAGCGATGTCGCTTCGTCCTTCACGGAGCCGCCATTTACCTCCACCGGCGAGCAAAGCCGTGTGGCGCGCGTGAGATCGTACAGCTTTCCCTGGTCGAACTGATCCACCACCCGCACCTGTAGGTCGTCAGGGAATGGGAGCGCGTCCTTACTGAGTTTCACCCGATAGCACTTGTAGTGGTCCACATTGTGACTCGCAGGATCAGGCGGAGGTTGCGGCTGGACGTGGTCCTTCGCCGCCGGATCAAGGAGTCGATCCGGTTTGGCTAGATCCACTTTGAGGTCGCCGTCAGGTTGCAGGCGATTCGTGACTGTCAGGTGCGTCCGCTGCTGGGACGTCGGTTGCGCCGCGCAGAAGGCGGTCTTCTGTGTAATGCCTCCACAATCCTCTTCTTTGTGACATTGCACCCCGACGTTCTTTGGGGCCGTGGCTGAACACTGTCCCGTGCTCAGCTTGATTTGGAATTCACGCAGATGCGTTGCGGTGTCATTGATCGCCGCCTTGTCTATCGATGCTGGATTGCAGAGATTGACAGACTTCTGCAGAGCAAAGATGCCGCTCTCAAACTGGTCATTGAGCGAGAGTGGCAGCCCGCGCGGGAACCCATCCGGCATGCAGAAGTCGGTTTCGTCAAAATGTCGATCTGAGGCGCTCCTGCCGCCGCAATCTTCCTCGACGACACATGGACCGTTCGCGTTCTTCGGCGCATCGGCGGCGCAGATGTCGCCGATAGTCGAGCGGGTGCGGTAGCAGAGGAAGGGGTCAAGCGGAACTGGCGATGGCGTGCTTGGGGTCCGCACCGTCGCTACCGCCAATGCGCTGAGTGAAGAATCGGTCAACGAGGTTACCTTGACTGTGACCTTGCCTTCACCCAATGAAGTTAAAGTGGCATTGAGCAAAATACCGCCGGTGCTCAATCCAGGAAGACGGAATAGGTCGATTTTCTGGGTTGGCTCGTCGTTGAGTCCGTTCAACGCGGTGGTGACCGGTCCAGAGGTGCTGATGATCTCTGCTGTGTAGGCGTCTTCTCCGTTGCCGATATTGTTGACCTGGAACAGGAACGCCGCCGGACCTGGCGTCGGCAACTCGACAAACGTAGGGTTAAACGCGGCAGAGACGCCTTTGCTCTGGCCGACCGTTACTGTAGCGGTTGCCTGATCCCGCACTGTGGTGTTGGCTTGCGATGTGGCGACGCCAGTCAATGCTAGATTGCCGGGCAGGGCGAAGCTCAATGGTCCCACGGTAATTGGTACGGTCTCCGTAGCGCCAGGCGCCAAGGTCACGCTGGCGACGCCCAAGGTTGTGTCCAACGCCGCTGGACCCGCCAGTGTCAAAGCAAAGGTGTCCTGACTGTTGCCAGTGTTTTTCACGGTCATTTGGAAGATGCTGCCCGGACCACCGCTAGATGGGTTCAGGGCGACATCAACGCCGAGGCCCACGACGGCGACGGTTCCTGTTGCGTCATCTTGAACGTTGTTATCCGCCTGCGACACAGCGCGTACTGTAAAGGTCTGGTCGCCTACTGGCGTGCCTGGCGGCGGAGTGACTGTCAATTTGACATCGCGATAATTCCCGAGCCCAGGCAAAACGGTGACCGACGAGGTCTCGAATGTCGTCGTAAATTCTGCCGGGAAGGAGCCGGAGAGGACATACGTGTCGGCTTCATCGCCCACGTTCGTCACACGGACAAAGTAGACAGCTTCCGTGCCCTGGCCCGCAATGGCGGTTGTCGGTGTCAGCCCGAGGTCAACCGCTAAGCTGTCGAGTGAAACGGGAGGTGGCGGGTCGCCAGCGCTGCCGGAACCTCCCGCGCCGCCAGCTATAATGAGTTCTCCGTCTACGGTGTCTACCCCACTGGAGGCGAATTGTGCCTGAACACTGAAGACCCGTGTCCCTTCTGCGGTTCCCGCAGGCACGGTAACGGAGAGTGGAATGGTTACCGTCTGTCCGGCTGGAACGGCCACCGATGTATTAAGGCTGACATCTAATCCTGCCAGACCAATGGTACTCAAGGTAAAGGTCTGGTCCGTGGAAAATGGATTTGTCAGCCGCACGCTATACGTCGTCTGCGCTCCACGCTCGACCGTGTGGGTAGTCGGATCAAGGTCGAGCATATGGGCAGCAACGACAGTGAGCGGCGGTAATGAAATCGTCTTCGTGATCTGCGAGCCATCAGCAGCGGTCAGTGTTGCCACCACGTCTGTGCCCAGACTGATCTGCCGTACCTCGCCGGGGGCCATATTTCGGACTTCGCCACTGACCTGAAATTGGAGCGGCGTCGGGTTATTAAATGGTCGTTGCCCAGTCCAGCGAATCGCAGACGCTGAGACCGCAGCTGCCGCTGGACTGATCGTTAATGGATCAATTACGTACCCGCTATTCGATAGGCTATGCTGCAGCTGAACGGACAAATCTGAAGAGTTGCGATCGCCTGGACCAAACGTGTTCAATCTATAGTTGTTCAGCCCCGGCACTTGCCAATTGTTTTCTTCAATGCGGGGAATCGCGCCGTCTTCGGTGACGTTGGTAATATGATAGGTGTGTTGATTCCAGATCTTGCGGGTCGACACCCAGTCTTGTGACCCAAAGACGAAAATGCCTTGCTGAGGTCCACGGTCACAATTCGTATTTGCCGTGGCAACGATCTCCGCATGACCATCCCCATCGACATCGGCGATAGGAATATACTCATACCAAGTACACGAACTCATGGGAGTTTCAAAGAGTACGAAACCGTCCGTTCCTCGATAGACGCGCAGTTTCAATTCGTCGCGGTAAATGACTTCAGCAGAGCCGTCTCCCTCGAAATCGAAGACTGATGACCCCGTCACCGCCGAAGTCCCATCCTGAATAGGAGACTCCCACTTGAGGCTGCCATCCGTCTCAAGCACCACGTAGCGGTTGGCGCTCGCAACGCCAATCTCAGGTTTGCCATCGTTGTCATAGTCGGCCACGGTTGGGGGACCACTGCTGGCTCCGTCTCCAGGAATCGTGACCGGTCCCCATTTAATTGTTCCATCATGTTCCAGTAGCCACACCTGTTGACCACTTGATAAGACGATTTCGGGAAAAGGATCATCGTCAAAGTTGCCGATGGCATTAAACCCGTCAGGAAGTGCATCATTTTGCCAGAGAATAGCACCAGACGCCGTGTACACCGTATTCCCGGCCACGACATCCGGGCGTCCGTCCAAATTCACGTCGGCCACGAGGGACAGAGGACCAAGACCAATAAAATCCCCTTTTCCACCTGTCCCGGTCCACCGGATCGAGCCATCATTGTTCAAGACCTGACGTCCTACAATGATCTCGGACACCCCATCCTGATCGAGATCAGCTATGGCTGGGGCTCCCCATCCCACCTGTTCAAGAGTAGGGCTCCGCCACTTGAACGTCCCATCATGCTCAAAAGCAATCAGAGCCGTCCCCGTACTATCACATGCAATAATGTCTGGTTTGCCATCGTTATCAATGTCTCCCACCGCCAGAGACCCACTATCGGCGTTGATGGCGAGTGCGGGGTCGGTGACAGTAAAGTACTCGGCCCCTGTCTGCCCGTGGAGCGCCCGCAGCACGCCTACCTCAGGAGCACCGCTATTCCCGCCTCCTGTCGAGTCTGTTGATCCGAAGACCACTTCTGGTATGCCATCCCCATCAAGATCCACAATGGAGGGCGTCATCAGTACATTGATAGAGGTGGGAAGCACGGTTGGAGAGGTCCACGACCATTTAAGGGTTCCCTGAAGTCGCGGTACGAAGGCGGAACCAATAACCTCTAGCTCGGCAAAGCCCGGCTCGTCGCTCTCATCTGCCGTTGCCGTGAAGCGTACACGCCGCACGCCTGCTACATTTGGCACAGCCAAGGTAAGGTCTCGATTGGGCTCTGGAAGGTTGACAACTCCGCTGTCAAAAAGCACATTAGCGTTCGCATCAAATAATTGGAAAGTCCCG
>CAZUFQ010000162.1:0-10403 GCA_964618735.1 uncultured Enterobacteriaceae bacterium | reverse complement strand
TTAACTCTAGGCGAATCAGCAAACATACATATCCGGAAGTTGGATAAGGGGCTTTATAGCATAAAACATGGACTTTGACAAATTTCCGTCAATATGGCATCCTGGGCTCGTTAACTCCGAACTGATAATAATTCCCGTATGTTTTCTTCATTCCGCCAAGACTTGCATTGTTCCCCAGCTGCGCTCTGGGGGCTGGTGTATAAATTTACCTGTATCTGTTATCGCAGTCTCGATCGGATTTTTGACATTATCTACTGGCCGGTGATTTCGTTGATGCTGTGGGGCTTCACCAGTACGTTTGTCGCGACCACCTCAACGTTTGCCGGCGTCATGGAATTTTTCTTGGGCGGCGCGGTGCTGTGGAGCTTATTTTGGCGAGCCCAAACCGACGTCGGCACCTTCATCCTGGAAGATTTCTGGAGCCGCAACGTCTACAACGTTTTCGCCTCTCCGATTACATCGTTAGAATTGTTTTTAGCAATCGCGCTCATTGGGTTGCTGCGGTGCGTGCTCAGTTTTCTGTTCCTGAGCTTGCTCACCTGGATGCTCTATGCGTTTAACATTTTACAGATTGGAGGTCTTGCCCTCGCGCTGTTTACCGCCGTGCTGCTCTTGTTTGGTTGGGTCGTCGGTATTGTCATCGCCGCGCTGATCTTTCGCTATGGGTTGCGTATCCAGGTGCTTGCATGGTCTGTGGGGTTCATTATTCAGCCGTTCAGCTGTGTGTTTTATCCCTTGGCCAGTATGCCGCACTGGGTGCAAATCATCGCAGTGACGTTGCCGACAACGCATGTCTTCGAAGGCTTACGTCACGCCATCACCACGGGAGAACTCGCACTACGTCCGCTGTTTACCGCGCTCGGTTTGACCTTCGTTCTCTTAATTGCTGCGTTGTTCTTCTTTCAACACGCGCTGCGTCAAGCGAAACGGCTAGGATTACTTACTCGGTTCGAGATGGCGTAGCAGCAGAGTTTCCGGTCAGTTCCCGACAAGGTAGGCGCTGTCTTACCGCCTCTTTTGCACTTGCTGAAGACGTGCTCTGGACTTGCCTAAAACTTGTCTTAGACTCGTCTTAGGTTGGTCTTGGACTCGTTTGGCGCGCGCCTGAGGCTTGCTTAAGCATAAAGGACAAAAAGGACGATGATGCTATGACGAAGACGGTTGTTGCGAGTGCTCTCTTCTTGGTCGTTGCTCTTATCGGTGTGGATTCTACGACGCCGTTAGCCCTTGCTGTAGACAATGAGACCGCTGCTCCCGAGCAAAAGAGTCCGCTGGTCAGTGTCAGTACGCTGGACAATCAATCCCAGGTCTCTGTGACGATCTACAACTCTAACCTTGGCCTCGTCAAAGATGTGCGCGAGATCGACCTCACTGACGGTGAGCGTGAGCTGCGCTTCATGGACGTGGCGTCGGAAATTATTCCCACTACTGTCCACGTCAAATCGCTGACCGATGCACAAGGATTTGACGTCTTGGAGCAGAACTATGAATACGATCTCATTAGCCCAGAAAAGCTGATGGAAAAGTACGTCGGCAAAGAAGTGAAAATACTTGACAAAAACTACTATACCAGCCAAGAAGAGCTTGTCTCCGCCACACTGCTCTCTACCAATGGCTCTCCAGTGTATCAAGTTGGGGATGAAATTCATGTGGGCCTCCCCGGTCGCGTTATCCTTCCCCAGCTTCCGGAAAATTTACTTTCTAAACCAACTCTCGTGTGGCTTTTGCGCGCCGGCAAAGCTGGGAAACAGAAAATCGAAGCCTCGTACCTCACCAATCAAATCACCTGGCAAGCCGACTACATTGTGGTGCTGAATGCAGAGGACACCCAGGCTGACCTTACTGGATGGGTGTCGATCGATAATAAATCTGGGGCGACTTATAAAAATGCGACTCTCAAACTTGTAGCCGGCGATGTGCATCGTGTTCAACCGAAAGTAGCGTATGAACGGACCATGGCTATGGATGTGGCCGCCGCTGCCCCTGCAGCGCCGCAGTTTCGAGAGGAGGGCTTCTTTGAGTATCATCTGTACACACTTAATCGTCCCGCCACAGTGAAGAGCAATCAGACGAAACAGATGGAACTTTTATCCGCGGTCAATATCCCGGTGACGAAACGGCTGACGCTCCAAGGACAGCCCTCTTATTTTACCAGCGTGTTCAGCCCAGACGATGAACTGCCGCCACAAAAAGTGAGTGTCACCGTCGAAATTGAAAACACGCCAAAGAACAATCTCGGGATGCCGTTGCCGAAGGGCACGCTCCGCGCTTACAAAACGGATACGGACGGCAATTTGCAATTCATCGGTGAGGATAGTATCGATCACACCGCAAAAGATGAACTTGTCAAAGTAAAAATGGGCGAGGCTTTCGACGTTATCGGTCGGCGCAAACAGACTGACTTCAAACGCATCTCTCGGACCGTGACCGAAGTGAGCTGGGAGATCGCTTTGCGCAACCACAAACAAGAACCGGTTGTGGTCCGCGTCAATGAGCCCCTTGCCGGTGATTGGGAGGTGCTCTCTTCGTCTCAAAAATATGAGAAAGCTGACGCCCATACCCTGCGCTTCGACGTGTCCGTGCCCAAAGACGACGAAACAAAACTGATGTACAGAGTTCGGGTGAAGATGTAGCCGGGGCGCAATGATTAACGCCCTGTTTCTTCTTCTCATACCTAGGCTCTGCCTGGGCATGCAGAGTGAAAGAGGCTCAGCCTTCGTCTCCTTTCGCGCCCAGGCAGAGCCTGGGCGCGAGGACACGAACCTGCTGGGTTTCGTATGACTCAACCCAGCCTACGATACTTTATTTGTCTGACGGCAGCAGTAGGGATGGGATCTCGCCGCTGGTAAACACGGACTCTGGATTCCGTTGTTCGAGAATTGCTTGCGTCCGCGCACGGAAGAAATCCAGAAACTCCGGATGCGGGAAAATGTAGAACTGTTCGTTCTGTACGGCTGTAAACACTTTCTCCGCAACCTCCGTTGGCGGCATTCCCGAAGCGATACGTGTAAACATAGTAGCAGCGAATAACTGTTCTGCCTCGGAGAACTGCGGCATTTCTACCTGGAGATGGGTTGGGCGGTTCCGTTCCGAGGTGGCGATATTGGTGTTGACGAAGCCAGGACACAACACGGAGACTTTGACCTTTGCGCTCTGCATTGCCAACTCTAACTGCAACGATTCAGAGATGGCGACAACGGCGAACTTAGTGGCGTCATAAATGGACATGAACGGCGCCGATAGGAGTCCAGCCATGGAAGCGGTGTTGACAACGTGTCCTTCTGTGTCTTGTTTCAGCATCAGCGGGACGAAGGTGCGAATGCCGTGCACGACGCCCCATAAGTTGACGCCAAATCCCCATTCCCAGTTTTGTAATGGTTGGGTCCAGGACGGGCCAAAGCCACCGCCGACGCCTGCGTTATTGCAGACGATATGCACGGCGCCGAACGTCTCCATGGTTTTTTGCGCGAGGGTCCCGACAGATTCCGCTTTCGCTACATCGGTCACCACTCCCAACACTGTCGCGCCTTTTGCCCGCATCTCTTCTTCCGCCAGGCGGAGCGCGCCTTCTTCAACGTCAGCCAGCACAATTTTCATCCCCGCAGCGGCGAAACGGTCCGCCATCGCACGGCCAATGCCACTGGCACCTCCGGTCACAACGGCGACGCGGTCTGCAAATTCTTTCATAATGAAGCCCTCCCGTCATTTTCAAAATAAGAGAACTCGCTTACTCTATCTGTCTTCTTCGATACTGACTATGGAACTGTACGAACATTGAGAGGTGACATTATGGTGCATCTTTCTGCTCATGCGTGGGACGCAATCTGTCGTCACGCACAGGAAACGTTTCCCGATGAATGCTG
Source organism: uncultured Enterobacteriaceae bacterium (assembly GCA_964618735.1). Taxonomy (GTDB): domain Bacteria; phylum Desulfobacterota; class Binatia; order Bin18; family Bin18; genus SYOC01. The sequence goes on along the minus strand of CAZUFQ010000162.1, from coordinate 6,540 downwards.
TGGGGTTATGCTGAGTCGCGCCGGCAAAGAAGAAGTACGCCGTATCCCCAACATTCAGAACGCCATGCATGCAAAAGACCCGCAGGGGTATCCGCGTGACGCCACGATCGCGTATTTTATGGATCCACAGGCATTGCTGGCGGTTCTTACAGAGGTTGACCGTGGGCAAGCGGAGCTCAAGGCATTCTATCATTCGCACCCGAATCACGACGCCTATTTTTCTGCTGAAGATAAAGCGCGGGCGTTGTTCGGCGATGAACCATCGTATCCTGGCGCTTCGTATGTCGTGATTTCAATTTATGATCGCGAGGTCAAAACGATTCGCGCTTATGCGTGGGATGAGAATAAGAAGGATTTTGTAGCGCAGGAACTCAGCACGACCGTCTAGTGCCGTTGCCAAATGGTGCGCGGTGGGATAGGAGCTGCCGTTATTAGGAGAGGAGGAGCGAGCATGTCGAAATGGAGCTGGTGGTTTGTAGGATGGGTGATTACAGGCGTTATTCTCTGGGCGTTTTCCCCTGCGCATGCGGAAGATTTGCTTCCCGACGCAGGGACGTGGTCCCTAGGATTCAAAGCTGGGTACGGGACCAGCCTCGATAACAAAGGTGTGGATATGGCTCCTGCGTATCTCCATATCGGCTATACCCTTTTCAAAGGGCAATGGTGGTTCGTGCCTGCCGGTTCTCTTGAGGTTGGCGTTGAACCTTTTGGTTCGACTTATGTTTCTCTGAAAAAGAAAATAGCTCATGGCGATGGAGAAGCCGGACTTGCCTTGCCTGTCTTTACTTACTACTTCGATTTAGGTCTAGGGATTTCCCCGTATTTCGTCGGAGGCTTAGGCCTTATGTACAAGGATCTCCATGGGTATCATCTGGGCGGATCCTTTACTTTCATGGAGACTGTGGGTGGTGGTCTCACCTATTTTCTGGATAAAAACATAGCTGTGAATGCAGAATTTCGCTTCCGTCACATGTCGAACGCAGGTATTTATAATGACAATGCTGGTCTGAATTCCGGCCTTTTTCTAGCAGGAGTTTCCTATTACCTCCCAAATTGGTGAGACTTTATGCGCATGATCCTCCCCTCTGTACGAGATCGTCAAGTCATCGATAGTTATCTTTCGAACTTCTTCCGTGATTACCGCGAATTAGACTTCCGCCGTGCGGTGTCGCTGATGTGTAAGTTCTATCAGCTGAAGCGACCGCGTATTGAATGGTATGAATATCTGGATTGGGGGAAAACGGCAGGAAAGACCTACGAAAACGGCCATATTCATCTCGTCCATCCAGAGAACTGGAAGCGCGGACGGAAATACCACTCTGAGCGACAATGGATTAATGTCGTGTATCACGAACTCGGACACTTTATTTACTGGACAGATGCGGAACGAAAAGCCGATACCTTTGCCTATCGAATGGTCCGCGGCCTTTATCTTCGACGCGAAAACGCCGCTCGTATGCTCCGAGTTGTTGGCCGGTCTGTTAGCGCCCGAGCGGAGGATATATGCCGAACAGCGACAAAAAAACGCCTAGCAACGAGAACCGTTGGTGGGTTGATCAAGGGAAGAGTCGTGAGCGAGCCAAACCGGAAGAACGGCAAGCGCCCGCCGGGGCGCAGTTCTTTCGGAGTGTCGAGGGGTATGACCAAGAGCAAGCGCGCGAACATTTAACCAACCTGAATTTCAAGCTCCTCGCACAAGCGAAGCCAGTTCCTGGAGAGTGGGCGTATTTGCCGCTCACTGGAGAACGTTCTCCCGCCAAAGAAATCGAAAAGATTAGACGCGCCTTGCCGCTTCCGCCAAACGCTATCGGCGTGCTGGTCGATTCCGGACTATCTCTGCGAGCCATTGTCACTGGGATGATTCCTCAGGAACGCATCCTCGAATTTAATTTTATTGAGGAAGCGTCCTTTGATTGTTGGATTCGCGGCGAATGGGTGCGGGAAGCTGTGTTTAAGGACAAGTACGCTCTCCTGCAAAAAGCGCCTGAACTCTTACAGCAATATCTTGAGAAAGACATTATGGAGCAGGAGCAATTTTCTCATGCTCCCCGTGCGCAGGGGGCAATGGCGCCGGCTCGCACGGAATGGTGAGTTTGCGCACGAAAATTTCTCTCCTCTTCGAGCAAAGCTTGCTTCGCGGAGTTTAGCCTGAGCTTGTCGAAGGGCTGCTCAGAAACAACATCCTTGTTCTCTCGCCTATTCGTGGGCGTCCCGTCATTCCGGGCGAGCAGAATGAGACCCGGAATCCAGGCAGAAACTCTTGGTTCCCATCTGCGCGGAAATGACGAAAAGGAGGAATATCCGATGCCGAAAGTCAAAGCCAATAACTATGAGATGTTCTACGAAGTTGACGACTTTACCGCCCCGTGGAAATCCTCTGAGACGATTTGGATTCAGCACGGCTTTGGTCGCAGCTCGCAGTTCTGGCGCCACTGGGTTCCGCCGCTGGCCGGAACGTATCGCGTGTTACGGCGTGATATGCGCGGGCACGGTCAGTCCGCAGATCCAGGAGCGGAGTATGTTTGGTCCGTCGATGACCTGCTCAATGACATGAAAGGCTTTCTTGATGCGCTTGGCCTCGACAAGGTGCATTATGTGGGAGAATCGGTCGGCGGCATTCTCGGCATCGCTTTCGCCGCACGGTGGCCGGAACGGCTCAAAAGTCTGACGCTCTGTTCCACTCCAACCGCGATCCGTCCATGGGTGCAAGAGATGTTTGCCGTTGGTTATGCCGATTGGTATACCGCCTTGGGAAAGCTTGGCGCTGCAGGGTGGGTTAAAGCCTTGATGGAGCAGGGCGGCGGCATAGGCACAGGGAATCCCGCCCATATCGATTGGATTCTCAAGGAATGGGGCAAGACCAAGACCCACGTGTTGCAAGGACTCTGTCGTCTCGTCCCTAGCGTTGACGTCGAGCCTATTTTATCGCAAGTGAAGGCGCCTACGCTCATCCTGGCGCCTGCGCATAGTCCGCTCTCGCCGTTGACGGAACAAGTGATGATCCGCGACAATATCGCGGGCTCGCGCATCGCTGTGATCGAAGGTCACGGCCATGAAATTTATCTTGATCGGGCGGAAGAGTGTATTGCTGCGCTCCTCTCCTTTTTGCACTCGCTCAAGTAGAATGCCGCCTATGAGGTCAGCAACCACTTATGTGCCGAGGAAGAAAGAGAGGACGGGCTATGTCACAAGCAGGACAAGGCTTTCGCCAGATGCTCACTAGGCCAGATATGGTGGTCGCTCCATTTGTCTTTGACGCTTTCCAAGCCAAAATCGCTCAAGCCGCCGGGTTTGAAGCGATTTACATGACTGGGTTTGGTACGGCGGCGGCGCGCGGTTTCCCCGATGTGGGACTGCTAACGATGGCTGAAATGGTCGAGAACGTGCGCTCTATTGCCAATGCCGTCGAGATTCCTCTTATTTGTGATGCTGACACTGGCTATGGCAATCCTGTCAACGTGTATCGCACCGTGCGGGAATACGAAGCCGCTGGCGCGGCGGCATTGCACATCGAAGATCAGGTTTGGCCGAAACGCTGCGGCTTTCTGGCGGGTAAACAAGTCATTCCGCTGGAAGAGATGGTTCCGAAGGTGCGGGCGGCGTGTGACGCCCGGAAAGATATGGTCGTGATTGCGCGCACCGATGCGCTAGCAGTGAATGGTTGGGCGGACGTGAATAAGCGAGCACGCGCCTATCGAGAGGCGGGGGCCGATCTGATTTTTGTCGATGGCATTCGCACTCTTGAAGATATGCAGCAATATGTCAAAGAACTAGGTGATCTGCCCTTGCTCTATAATGGGCAACTGTTGCCTGGGCAGGAGACGGCGGAGATGGGCTTTAAGCTCATGATCAATTCCTCAACGCTGTTAGTGTTCTATCTGCGGATGCGCGATGCGATGCGGGAACTGAAGAACACTGGGGCGATCGCGCACAGCAGCGAGCCCGGCTCCTTTGGAGAACTCACTGCTCTCCTCGGAGTGCCCGAAGCGCTGGAGCTTGGGAAAAGATACGAACAGAAAGTGTCTGCGTGACGCTATACTGCACTGCTGGGCAAGCCAGCAGTGGCACCCACCCCAGGGTGGGTGGCGCTCGAAGTCTACATTGTTGCTTTAAGTCAAAAGCAGAGGAGGAGACCTCATGGATATTGGAAAAGTAGGGATCTGGTTTTTTCTTGACGCCATGTCAGCGCCAGAAAGCGCCCAGTTCGCTCAGACTGTGGAAAAGGCCGGCTACCGTGCGCTTTGGATTCCGGAAGCGGTAGGGCGCGAGCCGTTCCCGCATGCCGCGTATTTACTGAGTCGTACAGAACAACTCTCGATTGCTACGGGCATCGCCAACATCTGGGCGCGCGACCCCATTACAATGGCGGCGGCGTCAAAAACCGTAGCGGAACTTTCGGGCGGACGGTTCATGCTCGGCATTGGCGTGAGCCATAAGCCGTTGGTGGCCAATCTACGTGGTCATAGTTACGACAAACCCTACAGCTACATGAAAGAGTATCTGCCAAAAATGAAGAGTGCGCTCTATCGCGCGCCCGAGCCGAAAGAAGAAGTGCCGATTCTCATTGCAGCATTGCATCCCAGGATGCTCGCACTCGCGGCGGAACAGACGAAAGGTACGCATACCTACTTCGTCCCGCCGGAGCATACTGCAAAGGTGCGCGCGCAAATCGGTCCCCAGCCGTGGATCTGCGCTGCACAAGCGGTGATTCTCGAAAGTGACGCCTCCAAAGCTCGTACGATGGCGCGCCAGTATATGAAGACCTACGTTCCCCGGCTGCCAAATTACACCAACAACCTGAAGGCGTTAGGTTATCCGGACTCTGATTTCGAGAACGGGTGCAGCGATCGTCTGGTTGATGACATCGTCGCCTGGGGCAGTGAGGATAAAATTCGCGACCGGATTAATGCCCATCTCAAAGCCGGCGCCACCCATGTGTGTATCCTGCCAATTCGAGCGGATAACGAATCGCTTCCCGACCTGCGCGCGGTCGAAGCGTTTGCGCCGCGCTAAAGCGTGTAACGATCTTTCCTCAGCCGGGGGTTCAAACCCCCGGCTACCATCGACCACCCCTCCGGGGCTAAACCACGAGTCCGCCGAAGCGGATAGACGCCCCAGGCGGGGCGTATGAGGGTAGCCGGGGAATGAATTCCCCGGCGCTGTCATTTGATCGCAATCGGATTCACTGCCGAGCCGCAGCCGTAGACGAGCTTGATCGGCGCGCCTGCAAAGAGGAATGTATACTGTTTGTCTTTGTCACAGTCTTCGGCCAAGTCCTTCAGCCAGACAATCTCATTAAAAATGACTCCAAGATTGCAGAGCAGTGCGGCGTGGAGGACCCCCATTCCGCCGATCTTTTTATTATAGCCTTGTTCGCAGCCGATATTGTCAGCCGTGATCGATGGAATCTCCATATCATGAAACCACTGCACGAGTTCTGGGCTGTATTCAATCCCAGGTTCGTCAAACTCACCATCAGGGAAGAGTCCTTCTTGGCCCTCTTCGTAGAAGCGATTTAACCAGCCCGTGTGTACGACAAGAATATCGTGCTTCTCAATCGTGACGCCTTGCTGCTTAGCAGCGCCCAGCAAATCGTCGAGCGTAATCCCTTCACCTCGATCAAGATGTTTTTTGCCCTTATAGCGAGCGGAGTCGATCAAGACGCCGCGTCCGATCACGCCGTGGTTAGCAATGGGCTCGATCGAACACTTCTGTAAGCCTCCGATCGTTGTCTTGGAGTCATAGCCGTTGTACAGTTTGTCGCCATACCAGGCGTGACCCAAGGCGTCGTATTGCGTCGTACCCTGCGGATACATAACGATGACATCGTCGGAGTATTTAAGCCCTCCGGGAAACGGTTTAGAGCGACCGCTCAGATAAAAACCTTCGTCATGCGTGAGGGTATGAATCGGCTGTGAGCGGATGGGATGAAGAGGGTCGCCCTGTGGCCGCGCCACAGGTACGCCCAGCATAAAGGTTTTCCCTTGCTTAACCGCACGAATGCCGCGCAAGACCTCTTCGTTGGTAAGAAAATTGAGAGCGCCGATTTCATCGTCCGCTCCCCAACGTCCCCAGTTCTTTGGGGAATTTTTCAAAAATTCGCTGTAATCAGCTAGTTTTTCCGCCATGACTTTTCCTCCTTCGTAATTTCGTGGGTTCGAATGACTTTCCCTCAGCAGGTATTAGTGAGTCCAGCAGGATCTGTCAAATGCGTTTCCTGAACATTCCACCAATGCCGGCTTGCAATCGCGAACAGCAAGACGGATAATACCGGACCGTGAGAGAGGGACGGGGGTAAGGAGGAAAATAATGGCTGAAAAAAGTGTGACCGAAAAAATTCTCAATGTACTCCGACCCTATGCTGCCCATTGGGGGGGCACGCTAGGGCGTGGCGATTTAGTAATTCCCCAGCGAGAAATTCCTCGGGTGATCCATGACATCATCGATGCAGTGCGCGAAATGACCGAAGCACGACGTAAAGCTACTGACCTCGATTTGTTCCAAGTATCCGACAAAATTGGGCATTCACTTTCGATTCAA
>CAZUFQ010000161.1:9470-10429 GCA_964618735.1 uncultured Enterobacteriaceae bacterium | reverse complement strand
TGGCAGTAGGAAGTCCCGGCTGCGCCCCGGACGTCTTCTTTTAATCGCCTGCTCTTATGACTGAGTACTTCTCACTTCCTAGTAACGTTTCTTCATCCTGGTCCATTGGAACTCCTGTGATAAATAGTAGATAGAGTAGAATTAACGGTTGATGAGTCGCGAGTAACAATCTGTTATAAGTCCACAATGTAGAGAACGATCATCGACGCCTCCTTGCTGTTCTAACCAGAGACTACGGCCCGAACTGGTAATTGGAAAAGAATAGGTCAGGGCTGTCATTCGCGACGCCATCCCAATTTATCCCCCAATTCGTGGCGTTTCCCGCAAACGAAGATTTTTTTCGAGCAGGGGATTTACTCAGACAAAAAAATGTCGGATCATTTTTTTGGCGTTCGAAGGGCAAGCAATGTTCCTTCGTGCGTATCAAATAACATCTATAGTCTCACAAGACTGGCGTGATTCCCTGTTTCTACCTCTTCCGCCTCACATCTTGTGCTTCTTGGTCGGGAGGATCGCATGTTGACAAAACGCTTGGTAAAGGGAGTTGTCTTACCATCTTTTCTGTTTCTGCTTGCCTGGCTACTGTGGGGACGAGCAACCATAGTGCAGGCGCAAGTGAGCTTTTCAGATGCAGGATTCTTTACCGAAACGGTCACTACGTTGCCGGTGTTTACGCCTATGGGCGTGGCGTTCGCTCCCGATGGGCGCCTCTTCATCTGGACGAAACAGGGCCTCGTAAGGATTTTTAAGAACGGTCAACTGCTCCCTACGCCGTTTATCGATATCAGCCCTAAGATCAATCATTATGGAGACCGCGGCCTCGTCGGCATGGCGCTTGATCCTAACTTCGCCGTCAACGGCTATGTGTATCTTGCCTATGTGTTAGAAGACCAAGGCGCTAACACGAGTCCCGATCCCGGCACCGAACAGTTTAACCGGGTGAAGGCAAATCCCCCCAC
>CAZUFQ010000161.1:0-9460 GCA_964618735.1 uncultured Enterobacteriaceae bacterium | reverse complement strand
GACGCCTATGAACTTACGTGGAAAAGCTTTTCGCTATGACCTCATCGCCCCTGGTGGCACCGCGCGCACGCTGCTCGACGTGCCGCGCTACGACTTCAACTGGCAGCTTGCCTACCGCTACGCCGAGCCCATCACCGTCTCTGCTGGTAGCCAGCTTCGTGCGACTGGTTGGTTTGACAATAGTGCCGCGAATCCCGCCAACCCTGATGTAGTGTTGGCTAGCAGTGAGAAAATCATTCTGGGTGGAATTCCCGACACCACTACCTCGCATACGATTGATATGGTCCGCTTTGCCCCGGATGGCAAGATGTTCCTAAGCCTGGGGGACGGGGCCGATTTCAGTAAGGCGAACGCTGACGCCTTGCGCGCCCAGGATTTAAATAGTCTCAATGGCAAAATTCTACGCATGAATCCTGATGGGAGCGCGCCGAGCGACAACCCTTTCTATGAACCGACCAACCCGACATCAAACAAGTCGAAAGTATGGGCCTATGGGTTGCGCAACCCCTTTCGGTTTACCATACGCCCAGTGACGGGCTTGCCCTCAGACGGGTGGCCTTACATCGGCGATGTGGGATGGAACACCTGGGAAGAAGTGAACCGGGGCCGAGGCGTGAATTTTGGCTGGCCCTGCTACGAGGGCAACTTTCCACAACCGGACTATCAGAGTCTCTTTGCGCAGTGTCAACAACTCTCCGCGAATAGTGTTACGCTGCCGCTGCATACCTACGGTCGCACGGTGGGGAGTACAATAATCGGTGGACCTTTCTACACAGGCACTATCTATCCGGCGGCCTATCGCGGCAATTATTTCTTTGGGGACTACACTGCCAAGTGGATCAAGCGGATGGTGTTTGACGCCAACGATAATGTCGTCAATGTCGTGCTCTTTGCGACAAACATGAATGGGCCGGTGGATTTGGAGATGGGCCCGGACGGGCTGCTGTATTACGTGGCGTTCAACTCGGGAGAGATAGGACGCATTCGCTGGGGGACCGGCAATCAACCGCCGGTGGCCCATGCTGCGGCCACGCCGACCTCCGGCTATTCTCCTCTCACGGTGGCGTTTAATAGTGCGGACTCAGCCGACCCCGAGGGTGGCGCGCTCACCTACTTCTGGGATTTTGGCGATGGCGCGACTTCTACCCAGGCCAATCCTACCCATACCTATGTGCAGGGCGGCGTACGCACCTTTACCGCCACCCTCACGGTGATCGATCCCACGAATCAGAGCAGCACTGCGACGGTTAATGTCACGGTGGGCAGCACCCCGCCAAAAGCCACCATCCTGAGTCCGGCGACTGGGACAAAGGTGAACATTGGTACGACGGTGACGTTCCAAGGGAAGGCGACAGATGCAGAGGACGGGACGCTGCCGGGCAGTGCGTTGAACTGGACGGTGATTATTCATCACAACTCCCACATCCATCCCCTCACCACGGCCACGGGGAGCAGCGGGAGTTTCGAGGTAGTGGATCATGGAGCGGGGAACTACACGTTTGAAGTCATTTTGACGGCGACGGACAGCAGTGGGTTAACGGACACGACAAGCGTGACGCTGCCGGTCAACAATGTAGAGGCTCCGTTTGCGGAATTAGACTTTACCTATAGCAGTCGCAATGAGATGGAGCTGGCGGGCTGGGATTTTCTAGCCAAGACGGCGGGGGGGGCGACGCGCGATACTGAGCGGAGCGGCGCGCTGGCGGTCAACTACGATCAGACGGCGCACTTCGGAGTGATTCGGGCGCCGTTGGGCAAAGGAGAGATGTGGCAAGCCTTGAACAACTCGCAGAATACGCTGTTTCGGGACCTGCCGGACGACTGGGTGAGCATTCGGCTCAAGCTCGCGGCGTTTAACCCGACGGCGAACTATCAACAGGTGGGGCTCTTGGCCTACCAAGATGACGATAACTACGTCAATATGAATCGCCCCTTTGTGGACACCCAAGGGGGGCAGACCATTGAACTCTTTAAAGAAAGCAACCAAGTTCCTGTCTATAGCAATCGACAGCCGTTGGTGAACACAAGCGATTTGATTTTACGCTTGGATCGGAATGCGGCGACGAATACCTACACCGGGTACTATTCGACCAATGGAGGGCTGAGTTGGGTGCTGGTGGGAAACGCCGTCATCGTGTTGAACAACACGAGATTCGGGATTCAGATGGGGTCGAATCAAGCCGGGCCGCCGACGGTGGCGGACTTGGAATGGGCGCAGGTATTGCGGCCGGCGGCGGCGCCGGTGGTGAGTAGTGTGAGCCCAGCGACAGGAGTACAAGGACAGACGTTGAGCGATGTGGTCATTAGCGGGAGCAATTTTGCGAGCGGGGCAACGTGTAGTTTTGGCAACGGCCTCACCGTCACTAGCTGTACAGTGATCGCCGCTAACCAGATAAAGGCAAACCTCACCGTTGCCGCCAACGCCGCGACCGGAGGGCGTACTGTCACGGTGACAAATCCTGACGCGCAGAGTGGCAGCCTTGCCAATGCCTTTAGCGTTACAGCAGCAACGGGAGGAGTCCCCCAGCATGTCGACATGGTCTATGCCAGTAGCGCGGCGTTGAAAGCGGATGGATGGGACTTTTTAGCCAGGACGGCGGGGGGAGCGACGCGTAACACCGAACAGACTGGAGCTTTAGCGGTCGACTATAACCAGACGACACATCCGGGCGTGCTCCGCGTTCCTCTGGGCAGGGGCGAGCTATGGCGGGTGTTGAACAGTTCCCAGAACACCCTCTTTCGCAACCTCCCCAGTGACTGGACGAGCATCCGGCTCAAGCTGGCGACGTTTAACCCGACGGCGAACTATCAACAGGTGGGACTCTTGGCCTACCAAGATGATGATAACTACGTCAATGTGGATCGCCCATTCGTGGATCTTCAAGGGGGACAGACCATTGAGCTGTTTCAAGAAAAGAACCAGGTCTCCAGCTATATTAATCGCCAGCCGTTGGCGAACACGGGCAATTTGATTTTGCGGTTGGATCGGAATGCGGCGACGAACACCTACACGGGGTATTACTCTGTGAATGGAGGAGGAAGCTGGATTACGCTGGGAAGCACCACGACCGTGTTGGTGAATCCACGCTTGGGGATCCAGGTCGGATCCAACCAAGTGCCGATCCTCCCCATCCCTGTTGCCGATATCGCCTCGGTCGACATCCTCCGCTAGGCGCCGCCTCAGGACAAAGAAGCGGGGCTTGCCCCGCTTTGCTGACTCAGAAGAAACGATTCCATTTTATGGGCATGGGTGACGAGCAGTGCTTTGGATAAAGTAAGGAATCTTTGCTGCCGATACTATACTGTCGGGAGATAGGTCCCCCACGAATCCACAGCTAGGAGTATTCCATGCAGCAAGTGTGGCAACAGCCACAACAACAGGCGAAACCCCAACCTCGCCAAAAAATGAGGTTGGGCGAGTTGCTCGTCGAAGAGCAAATTCTTACCGCCGCCCAAATCACCGATGCTTTAGTTGTTCAGAAGAAGCGACATCCGCCCAAGCCCTTAGGCATTGTATGTCAGGAATTGGGATACTTCTCCGCTAACGATCTGACTCAGATTCTCCATAAATATCAGAATCGATTGCTCTTAGGCGAATTGCTGGTGCACATGGGCTTAGTGTTCCAAGAGCAAATCGACCAAGCGTTAGAGATTCAGAAACGAACGAAACAAAAACTTGGAACGATCCTGATAGAAAAGGGATGGCTCAACGAAAACGCGCTCATCAAAGCGCTCTTTCGCCAGGCGCAGAATGCACAGAAGGCGGTAGGGAAATTTGATCAACTCATCGCTTCCTATCGGGTGACCCAAGAACAACTGGAAGAGGCCCGCATCGAGGCGCAGGCAAAGAATTGCTCGATCGAAATCGTCTTGATGCAGAAGTATAAGATCTCCAAAAGGGAGATTGGCTCCTCACTTAGCGCCTACGCAAACTGTCCATTCTTTGAGTATGATGAAAACCTTGAGATCGACTCACAGCTGATAAAAGGCATCAATTCAACCTATCTACGCGCCAATTACTGGGTTCCGCTGCGGGCGACAGCTGATAACGTAGAGGTGCTGATCGATGATCCTTTCGCTTTCTCGAAAACACAAGACATCAAACGTTTATTTCCTGGAAAACAAATTCGCTATTGGATCGGCCTACGGGAAGACATTCTGAAATGCGTGAGTGCGGTTTCTCGGGCGAAAGTAAAGCCGGACTCTTCCGAGGAAGAAGACCCTCTTGCCGCTATTCTTGATCAGCTTGCGACGGAGGATCGCAACGGGCCAGCCCCATCGGAAGAGAGCGATACCGCTATCGATGAGAATGATAGCGCCATCATTCGCCTCGTGAACAAAATTATTCTCGCTGGGATCAAAATGGGTGCCTCAGACATCCATATTGAGCCCAATGGGAGTGAACGGGAGACTACGGTGCGGTTTCGCATTGATGGAGAATGCCAGGAGTATTTGAGGGTGCAATCGAGCCATCGGCGCGCGCTCGTATCTCGCTTGAAGGTAATGGCGCGTTTGGACATCGCTGAGAAACGCAAACCGCAAGATGGGAAAATGGCTTTCAAAACAGCGGACAGAAACGTGGAATTACGGGTAGCCACCATTCCGAGCGCTGGTTCTGGAAATGAAGATGTCGTCATGCGGATCTTAGCGGCAAGCGAACCAATTCCCCTGGCGCAGCTGAAAATGCTCGATCGCAATTTCCGGGAATTCACCTCAATTTTGCGGAAGCCATATGGAATTATCCTGTGCGTCGGGCCCACAGGTTCCGGGAAGACTACCACCTTACATTCCGCGCTGAGCTACATTAACACGCCGGGTCGGAAAATTTGGACGGCGGAAGATCCCGTGGAAATCACCCAGGCAGGGTTACGCCAAGTGCAGGTACAACCAAAGATCGGCTTCACATTTGCAACAGCTCTGCGCGCCTTCCTGCGCGCTGATCCTGATGTCATTATGGTTGGTGAGATTCGCGACCATGAAACCGCAGAAATTGCCATCAACGCCTCACTCACTGGACATCTCGTCTTCAGCACTCTCCACACGAACAGCGCGGTAGAGACCGTGACGCGTTTGTTGGATATGGGCATGGACCCCTTCAATTTCGCCGATGCGTTGCTGGGTATTGTGGCGCAACGGTTAGTTCGAACAATCTGTCAGCAATGTAAAGAAATATATCATCCAACAAAAGAAGAGTACGATGCGTTGAGGTCTGGCTACGGCGAGGAAGCGTTTGCCGCACTCAACGTTCTCTACCATGCCGATTTTGTCCTCGCTCGTGGTCGAGGGTGCGAGGCCTGTCGTCAGACGGGCTACAAAGGCCGGGTTGGTCTGCATGAGTTGTTAATTTCAACTCCAGAATTTAAAACCTTCCTCTACACACGTCCTCCGATAGTGGAACTGCAGCGGCTTGCCGCCGCGCAAGGCATGACCTCTCTCTTGCAAGATGGCATTCAAAAGTGTCTCCAAGGACTCACAGATTACAATCAGGTAAGAGCGGTAGCGATAAAGTGAGTATGGAGAGCTTGAGCAGCTGGCGGACGAGATTATCGCGTCGTCAAAAAATTTATAAAGCAAACTCTTTCCATAGGACTGAATTGAGGATAGGGTAAGACACATCATTTGCTGCCATCCGAAAAGGAGGGAGACTTTTTTATGTCATACGATGTCCTTATTAAGAATGGGACGGTTGTCGATGGGACAGGCGCTGCGCCGATCCGGGCGGATGTCGCGATCGCCGGGGGAAAGATTGCTGCAATTGGCAAAGTGACGGACGGAGCCAAACGCGTCATCGATGCGTCCGACCTGATTGTCTCGCCGGGATTCATTGATCCGCACACGCATTATGATGCACAAGTCTGCTGGGATCCCCTGTTTACCTGCTCATCCTGGCACGGCGTGACCAGTCATATCATGGGCAACTGCGGTGTCGGCTTGGCCCCGTGCAAGCCTGAGGCTCGTGAGATTGCCGCGTGGGATCTGGTTAACGTTGAAGCCATTCCTTTTGAAGTATTGGCGAAAGGCGTGACCTGGGATTGGACCACTTTCCCGGAATACATGAATGCTGCGCAGAAACGCGGCGTTGGTCTCAACGTTGGCTTTATGGCCCCGCTGACCCCATTCCGTCATTTCGTGATGGGTGAAGAGTCGATGGAGCGCGCCGCCACGAAAGAAGAGACGGTGAAGATTGCGGCGCTGTTACGTGAGGCGCTCGCTGCTGGCGCCATGGGTCTTTCGACCACGAATGGTCCGCAACACATTGGCTATCAAGGCCGTCCGCTGGCGTGCCGTTTGTCCAGCCGTGAAGAACTCACAGCGTACTGCAATGTCCTCAGAGACATGGGGCGAGGTGTCATTGAACTTGCTCTCAACGACGCCCCAAGCTATGTGTCTGAGAGCGATTACGACTTATTGAACCTCCTGCTCACTGAGAGTAACCGTCCAGTCACTTGGCTGGCGCTGCTCAACCGTGACGACAGACCGGACATGTGTCAGGACACGCTGCGTCAGACTGAAGCCCTTTTGAAGCGTGGCGCGATTCCGCAAGTGACCTGCCGTCCGCTGATCATTCAAATTAACTTGCGCAATCCGTTTATCTTTGCCAACATGCCGTCCTGGAAGCCGGCTTTCAATCAAACGGTAGAAGCCCAAAAGACCCTTTATCGCGAGGAATCCTTCCGGCAAGCGTTTCGTAAGGCGCTGCAAGAGCCGCGTATCTTTTCGGACAAGACCTTGTGGGGCCGCCTCGTGGTGAAAGAGGTCACTAATCCAGCGCTGAAATCTTGCGAAGGCAAGACCGTAGCGCAAGTGGCTGCAGATCGTGGTAAAAACGCCCTCGATACGTTCTTCGATCTCTCTATTGAAGATGACATCAACACGCAGTTTACGATGGAACTCTTCAACGCGACCGAAGAGCGGATTCCCGAACTGATTACCGACTCGCGCGTGATGATCGGTCTGTCGGACGGCGGCGCCCACGTCGACATGCTGTGTGATGCTGGTTATTGCACCTATCTGATTGGCACCTGGGTGCGCGAAAAGAGGGCAATGACGCTGGAGCGCGCCGGTGGGCCCATCACCTCCGAGCCCGCCAATTTCTTTGGCATCAAAGACCGTGGCGCGCTGGCGGTTGGCAAAGTTGCCGACGTCACAATCTTTGATCTCAACACCATCGGCTCGGGCAAACGCGCAGAGATGCGTCATGATCTGCCTGGCGGCGGTCGCCGTCTGGTCATGCCCGCCAAGGGTGTGAACTACACGCTCGTGAACGGGCAAGTCCTGCTCGAAGACGGAAAGCACACCGGCGCCCTACCGGGCCAAGTGTTGCGCGCAGGGCAATAAGCCTTCACTTGGTACAGGTTGAAAACAGAGGGGCGGGCCACAAACCCGCCCCTTTTTTTGTGAAAAGTCCTCCATATTCTATTTCAACCTCGCTAGGTCTTTGATCAGAACCCTCTCTCGACAGCGTCCTGGCAACCATTAACTATTTTTAGGTAGTGGTGCAGTTTCCTTGCCTTTGACTTCCTGTCTCGCGATGGTTCCACGTTTTCCGTAGGGGCGTAGCATGCTACGCCCCTACAAAGACGAAACTGCACCGCTATCATTTTTTAGGCTGGCCTCTAGAGCTTCTTCATGCAATGCGATACGAAAGCACACGGTTCACGAAGAAGAGCAAATTGGAGGGAATTATGCGACTCAAAGACAAAGTGGCTGTTATTACTGGCGGCGCGAGTGGTATGGGACAGGCGACGGTCCTGCGCTTTCTTGACGAAGGCGCCAAAGTCGTTATCGCCGATTTCAATGAACAGAACGGCAAAAATACTGTCTCGCAAGCAACGAATGCTGGTCATGGTAAGAAAGCCGTCTTTATTCGCACGGATGTCGCGAAAGAGGCTGACGTAAAAGCGATGATTGATTGCGCGGTGTCGAACTTTGGCCGCCTTGATATTGTTTTCAATAATGCCGGGGTTGGCGGCGTGATTGGTCCCGTGTGGGATATTGAAGAAGACGAGTGGGATTACACTTTTGACGTCCTTGTCAAAGGCGTCTTCTTCGGTATCAAACACGCCGCTCGGGTGATGCGACAACAAGGACAAGGTGGGGCCATCATTAACACCGCCTCTACTGCCGGGCTCAGCGGCGGGTCCGGACCTCTCGTCTATTCTGCCGCCAAAGCCTCGGTAATCAACCTTACCAAAGCGGCGGCCGTGCAACTGGCGCCGGACCGTATTCGTGTGAATGCCATTTGTCCAGGCGGAATTTTGACTGGGCTGACCGATCAAGGCAATCCGGAACAAGCGGCAAAAGCAATGGACACCTTTCAACCCTGGCCCCAACATGGGGAAGGAAAACACATTGCCGGGGCCGCGCTATTTTTAGCGAGCGAGGATGCTGGGTTTGTCACTGGTGAAGCGCTCGTGGTTGATGGCGGACTAACGGCAATAGGACCAGATATGTGGCGCCGGTCCGGCATCCGCCAAGAGGCGACGGCGTATAAGAGCCGTATCAATCGTGGCAGTACAGGTGAGCCGACCACCGCTCGCACCGTGAAGCAAGGATGACGAAAACAAGCCGGGGCGTATGATTTGTCCGCCCCTCTAGCAGAAATTACTTGTGCGTCGTTCCTCTGAAAAAGACCATGCACTGCTGGGCAAGCCAGCAGTGGCACCCACTCTCGGTTTCATGGTTAAGTGCGCCTCGGACAGGCATGACCATTCCTCACGAATCTGTCGATGCCGACGCTGATTCTCCCCACTGCTCACCCGGAATAACTGTCAACAAAAGTAGAGACTACCGTCATCTCCAGGCGTCAGGAATGAGCCAGCACAGTCAAGAAATCATCAATTGAGGCAAAAAATTTGACCTCTTTGTTGGGTTTCTTTTTGCCCAGTGGAGTTTCTTGCCCACACAGTGAACACTCCAGGTGCAGGATTTCAAGCACATTCTTCTGAAGAGAGAGAAATTTTTCGCAAAAATAGTCAGAAAACGGCACTTTGCCTGCCATTTTGCGTCTCTGTTGTCCTAGAACGTTTCTCTTTCCAGCATTGGCAAGATCTTTGCTCACTTTGAGACAGCAATTAGGTCATGACCAAAAAGGGATGAGGTATGATGCAGCAACAGAAAGTGAAAGAAACGAGCATTCGGAAGGCGGCTCCAAAAGCGACGAGCAAAACCGCGGTTCATGGTCCTCGTCAAGCACATCGAGAAGCAACTCGGATCAAAGAAGTCCGCGACCCCAATGCGCCAACCTTAGTGCCTTGTTCATTGCGCGGCCCAGACGGGCAAGTGCGTCCTGGGTGGGAAATGTGGGTAGGTGACATTTTATTCGGTCGTGCAGATACACAAGAAAGCCTATTGCAGTACTACACCAGAGTGCATGAGCCGATGCCGAGTGGTCATTGGAAGGACCGCTCTTGGCAGGGAGCGCCCAAGGTTGCGCGTCGTCAACGAAGCGCGCAATATG
>CAZUFQ010000160.1:0-10462 GCA_964618735.1 uncultured Enterobacteriaceae bacterium | reverse complement strand
TTAGTATGCCGCACGGAAGTCGTCCAGAGTATCGCATCAAAGTCGAGAAAAATGTACCGGCGAAAATGCGCGATGGTGTGACTCTCCACTCCGATGTCTATCGCCCCGACGCCGAAGGGCGCTTCCCTGTTATCCTGCTGCGTCTTCCATATGGAAAGGAGATGGCAAGCGATTTTGGCGACCATGAATACTTTCCTGCGCGTGGTTACGTAGTCATTATCCAAGATGGGCGCGGCCGCTTCGCTTCTGAGGGTGAATACTATCCGTTGATCACTGAAGGTTTCGACGGCTATGACACGGTCGAATGGGCGGCGTCTTTGCCGTACTCGAATGGATTAGTAGGGACACAGGGACAGTCGTATCTTGGGGCGACGCAATATCAGCTCGCGCCCACGCGCCCACCGCATCTGCGTTGTGCGTTTCCCGTGTCCGCCGCGGCGGACTATCATGACAGCTGGGTGTATCAGGGCGGCGCGTTTTCACTGGGGTGGCAAATCCCATACGCCATTTTCATGGTGCGTAACACGGTCGAACGCATGGGGCTCAAGGATCAACTCTGGCCGAAAATCCGTCCCGATTTGCTGCGTTCGATCAACTTTGGTAATCCGTTAACCCCTGAAGGGTATAGCCGCCTGCCGCTGATGTACTGGGCAGATCTGCTGAAAGACACCTCGCCGTATTTACGCGATTACCTTACCCATCCCGAGGATGGACCCTACTGGTGGCCTATCAACATCGAACGTCAACATCGTAATATCAGTATTCCTATGCACCATGTGAGTTCGTGGTACGACATCTTTTTGAAGGATGCGATCGTGCACTTCAACGGGCTGCGCTCGAAGGCGATGACGCCGGAGGCGCGCGGCGGACAGAAGTTGCTCTTGGGTCCGTGGGCGCATCTCTTTCCTTACACGACGCCGACGACCGGCGGCACTGGAGATATTGATTTCGGTCCGAACGCGTGGATGGACCTGCATGAAACCCAATTGCGCTGGTTTGATTACTGGCTGAAAGGCGTTGACTCGGGGCTGTATGACGAGCCGCCTATTCGGCTGTTCGTTATGGGCGTCAATCAGTGGCGTGATGAGCATGAATGGCCGCTTGCACGCACTCGGTTTACTTCGTATTACCTGCGCAGCCGGGGGAATGCGAACACGTTGAATGGCAACGGTGTGCTGAGTTCAGAAGCGCCGGCTGATGAGCCTGCGGATCATTATCGCTACGACCCCGCTGATCCCGTTCCCACCTGCGGCGGCAACACCTTGATCATTCCCGTGGGAGTAAAAGATCAGCGCGAAGTGGAGATGCGACAAGATGTGCTGGTTTACACCGGAGCCCCATTAGAAAAGCCGCTGGAAGTAACTGGACCGCTAAAAGTCGTACTCTACGCTTCCTCTTCGGCGCCGGACACGGACTTTACTGCGAAACTGGTTGACGTCAGGCCCGATGGGTGCGCGCAGAATATCGCCGATGGCATTCTGCGTGCACGCTACCGCGAGTCGGCCACCGCGCCTAAACTCTTGCAACGCGACGAGGTGGCCGAGTTCGCTATCGACCTGTGGGCGACGAGTCATGTATTTTTACCGGGGCATTGCCTCCGTGTGGAAATCTCGTCGAGCAATTTCCCCCGCTTCGATCGCAATCTCAACACTGGCGGTGATCAAGCGACGGGATCAACGTTCCAAACGGCGGAACAATCGGTGTTCCACAATGCGCGCTATCGCTCGCATATTCTGTTGCCGGTGATTCCATAGGGATAAATTTGGGGATCGGCGTGGGTCTCCCGACCCCGCCGAAAGTCAGTGCGTCGAATTGTCGTCACACCAGAACAGTGTCTGAAGCACGCCGATGCTCTTCGGCGCCGGAGGCGACTTTCGTTCCCTCTGTTTGCGAAATGTTCGAGTTGTCAGCTGTTGAGGCGTGTTGAATCATCACTGGAAGTGAAAAGAAGAATGTGCTGCCTTTTCCGACCGTGCTTTCAACCCAAACGCGGCCCCCGTGCGCCTCGATAATTTTCTTGATAAGAGCAAGGCCGAGACCGGTGCCTCCAATATCGCGCGTTTCTTGGTTATCAACGCGGAAGAATTTCCCGAAAAGCTTCGGCAGCGCTTCTTTGGGAATCCCAATGCCTTGATCCGCCACCGAAAGCACAACCTCCTTACCTGAAAGTTGGGCGCTGACCGTTACCACGCCCCCTTGAGGAGAGAACTTGATGGCGTTTGAGAGTAGATTCGTTAACACCTGACGAAAAGAATCATGATCGGCGCGGACGAGGGGAATTTCCGTGGGAAAGTCCAAACAGAATTGATGAGTACTATCTGTTGTTGTGAATAAAGCGGCCGTTTCATGCACGAAGGCGGACAGAGAAATAGCTTCGAAGTGATATACTTGCCGGTTCGATTCCATGCGTTGGATATCGAGAAAGTCATTGATCAGATTGGTCAATCGCAAAGATTCACTATGCATGATCGAAAGAAATTCTTGCTGCTTCGCTCGAGGAAAGTTGCGGTTCAGCATGAGTTCCGTGAATCCGCGCAAGCTCGCGAGCGGCGTACGCAGTTCATGACTCACGGTTGACACTAGTTCTTCTTTGATCCGCTCTGCCTCTCGACGCGCCGTGATGTCTTGGACGAGCGACAACACTGACACAATTTGCCCTTGCTCGTCTCGGAGTGCAGAGTTGTACCATTCACACTCAATCAGCCGCCCGTCTTTCCGATAGTTACGATTTTGGCTGATGTTGCGAGCGGTGTTGCTTTCGCAGAGCGACGTCTCCACGTTTTTCACCATTTCGAGTTCATCTGGCGGTACGAACTGCCAGTCGGTGTACCGCTTGCCAAGAACCTCTTGTTTTTGCCAACCAAAAATAAGTTCAGCCTGGGGGGACCAATGTTTGATGCGCCAGTGGGCGTCCCATTCGACAATCGCGAGGGGTGAGTTTTCAAGAAGGGAGCGAAATTGGGTATGGGCGTCTCGCAACTCTTCCTCTGCGCGCTCGCGTTCGTAAATCTCCCGTTGCAGCTGTTCGGTGGAGCATTGGAGCGCCAGCGTTCGTTCAGCGACGCGAAGTTCGAGGTCTGCATGAGCCTGAGAAAGGGCTTCTTTGCTCTGTGCAAGTTTTTGCAATGCTCTGTCTGCGCGTAGCATATACCGCAGACGATGGTGAAGAAGGATTGGCTTGATGGGCTTCGTAATAAAGTCGGTCGCGCCGACTTCGTACGCGCGGGTTATCGATTCAATATCATCAAGGCTGGTGAGCATGATGATGGGCGTGTGGGCGCCGCCCGGCAGGCGGCGTAGTGCAATACATGTTTCGAAACCGTCCATCTCAGGCATCATGACATCAAGGAGGACGATGTCGGGCGCGCGCTGGGAAAAAAGGGCAAGCGCTTCTGCGCCGCTCCGTGCTTCTGCGAAGATAAACTCTGTGTGGCGCAGAGATTTATTGAGTGCTTGCAAAACTGTGGGACTGTCGTCGACGAGCAAAACAAGCGGGCGATTTTCTTGAGAAGTATAGGAGTTCATAATATCATTCTCTGTTCGCAAGAATTCGACTGTGACGGCTGCCGGCTAAGCATAACGATGAGGGTTGTCTTTAGAGCAGCGCCTCATTGAACGGCGGTTGAGGTGCTGATGAGGCTTGCGCAAGATTCAGCTCCAAGTTTGGAGGCTGAGCGGAGATTGCTGGCGACGCTTCTGAGATAGGTAATGTAAAGAAGAAGGTGCTGCCTTTCCCGACACCGCTTTCCACCCAGACGCGGCCGCCATGGTCTTCGATGATCTCTTTGACAAGCGCAAGTCCAAGACCTGTCCCGCCGATTTGCCGCGTATCTTGGTTATCCACCCGGAAGAACTTGCTGAAGAGGTTCGGCACGGCTTCGGTCGGAATGCCAATACCTTGGTCCTGGACCCACACCTTCACCGCATCGTTTTCTACAATTGCGCCGATGATGATGGGTCCTCCTTGGGGAGAAAATTTGATGGCGTTGGAGAGGAGATTGGTCAGGACTTGTTGAATGCGCGCTGAGTCGATGTGTACAGTGGGGAGCGACGCGGGAACCATGAGCTGCAGCGTGTGGCTTCCACCTTCTAAGTTGAAGACGCTAGCCGTCTCAGCTAGCAACGCTGCTGGAAAGACGTCTTCAAAATTGTAGGTCTGACGCCCGGCTTCAATCCGTTGGAGATCAAGAAAGTCGTTGATGAGTTCGGTGAGCCGCATGGATTCTTTGTGAATCACTTTGAGAAACTCACGTTGTTTTTCTACAGAAAAAGACCGCTTAAGCATGAGTTCCGTGAATCCGCGCAAGCTCGTCAATGGCGTGCGTAACTCGTGGCTGACGGTTGAGACCAGCTCATTTTTTAACCGTTCCATTTCCTTTCGCTCCGTGATGTCGGACTGCAGGCCAATGAAGTGGGTAACGCGACCTTCAGCATTACGGACCGGAGCGATAGCGACGCGATTCCAAAACGGCTCGCCATTTTTGCGGTAATTTAATAACTCGGCCACGCATTCTTGCTCTGCACGAATCGCAACGCTCAATTGCGCAATTGTAGCTCGATCAGTACCGGGACCTTGCAGTATTTGACAGGTTTTCCCGATCATCTCATCTTGAGAGTAGCCAGTAATATGTTCAAAACCGGCATTCACGTAGATGATGGGATTCCCCGGTTGATGCGGATCAGTGATGCAAAGACCCTCCGAAATAGCGGCTATGGCCCGGTCTCGTAATGCAAGTGCTTCTTCTGCTTTTTTACGTTCGGTAATGTCGCGAGAATTGACGACGATTTGTACTCCTTCAGCGTCGTGGGAAGAAAGGGAGACCGTAGACTCGAGATATCGCCACGCCCCGTTGCGATGACGAAAGCGAAATTCGACGGAAAACACCGCTCCTGGATTCTGGAGGACACATGCAAAGGTCTCACGAGTGCGAGGCAAGTCTTCTGGATGAATCAGGGAAAAGGCATCCGTTCCAATCAACTCTTCGGTGCTGTACCCTAAGACCCGTGTGATCGCGGAACTCTGATAGCGAGCTCTCCCGTCCATATCGAGGATCGTGATGATGTCGGAGCCGTTCTCGATCAGGGAACGAAAATGCTGTTCGCTCCGTTGCAGCTCTTTTTCTACACGTTTGCGTTCAGAGATTTCTCGCTTCAGCATTTCGGTGGAGAACTGCAATTCCGCCGTGCGCTCCGCCACGCGCTTTTCAAGCTGGCTGTGCGCAGCTCGCAGTTCCTCTTTACTGAGATGGACTTCGTCGATGGCGCGACTTGCTCGGAGGAGGTAACGCAGTCGACGAGTTAGCATAGGCCACACAATGGGCTTGGTTATGAAATCTGTGGCTCCTGCATCATAAGCGTGCTGGATCGATTCAAGATCTTCTAGTCCAGTCACGAGTAAGATGGGTATCCGTTGTCCCTCTGGCAGTTGTCGTATCAGCGTGCACCCCTCGAAGCCGTCCAGGTCCGGCATCATAACGTCGAGTAATACGAGGTCGGGTTGAAGCTGAGGAAAAATTGCGACCGCCGCAGCGCCGTCTTCCGCTTCTTCCACGGTAAACCCCGCTTGCTCTAACACTTCACGCATGAGCAGACGCATAGTGATGTCGTCGTCTACAATTAAGACGACTGGGCTAAGTCTCTGGGCATGGGGGTTCGGCACGAATAACTCCTCTGGGCGATTTTGCAAGACCAACGTCCTTTTCCCGTTGCTTCACGAAAACGCGCGTGGCGCGCAGGTCCTTTGCTTAAGCTATCGGCACTTCTTGCTTAATCCTCATGCCTCTTCGCTTCTCATGAATGAAACGAAAGGGGAGACAAGGAGTTCGCAACGATTGTTGCTGACGCAGGAGTGCAGACGAAAAGCCGTTGCGAAAACGCAAGAAAAAAGCCGAAGAAAGTGGCGAGGCGGCGAAATGTACCGCGCTCGCAGGCAGGTTTTGCCGCAGACGTCAGGGTTTTGACAGTGAAGACAGGCAGGTTGTCAAAGTCAACGCCGGGCTTCTACTATTCATCGAGGATGCGCGCGTAGAGAGATGCGAATTCACCATGAAGATCGCGGAAGGCGTCAAGAAGCTGAGGATCAAAATGTTCGGGGCTCGTGCGCCCATCGCCGTTCAGGAGCACATCGCACGTATGTTCGTGCGAAAAGGGCGGTTTATAGGGGCGCTTGCTGCGCAAGGCGTCATATTGATCGGCAAGCATGACGATGCGGCCCGACAAGGGAATCTCCTCGCCTTTGAGACCGTGTGGATAGCCGCCGCCGTCCCAACGCTCGTGATGTGTGAGCGCAATTTCTTGTGCACGCGTCAATAAGAGCGAATCCGACCCAGTCAATAGACGGGCGCCCATTTCCGGATGTCGCCGCATGAGGCCCCATTCGTCATGATTCAGGGGGCCTTGTTTCCGCAGGACCGAGTCCGGTATGCCGATTTTTCCGACGTCGTGCATCGGGGCGGCGGAAAAGAGCGTGTCCGCCTCTGTCTCTCCCAAACCCAGGTGGAGGGCGAGCAGCTGTGCATAATGGCTGAGTCTTTGGATATGGGCCCCGGTTTCGTCATCTTTGTATTGCGAAGCCTGGGTGAGGCGCAACAATGAATCATAGTACGCCCGTTCTAGTTGTTTACTTTTTTGTCGTTCGGCGTCGAAAGAAGCTTTGAGGTCTTTGGCGAAAGATTGCAGCTGTTGATAAGCAATCGCTAATTCTTGCGCCTTGAGGTTTTCAGCTTCGACCAGGCGTTGCAGTTCGCGTTGATACGCCGCGATCTGCGCTTTGCTGAATTCTAACTGCTCTTGGAGTTCGTTAAGGGAATAAGGAGGTGAAGAAATCAACATGTGGAGTCCTCTTGCTGTACAGTTCCTAGCGTCATGAAAGGTCTAGGGTCGCTGCATATATTCTTTACACGAAAGAAACCTCGGGCAGCTCAACTGTGAAGGTTGCGCCCTGGCCAACGCCTGCGCTATAGGCGTGGAGCGCTCCTCCGTACGTGGTGACAATTGCACTTGCCAAGGCCAAATTGAGCCCCGTGCCTTGCGTATGATTCATTACGTTGGCAATGGTGAACGGACGCAGTAACTCTACCCCCATTTCCGGGATAAACCCGCACCCTTGATCTGTGACTGAAAGCGTGACGTTACCCTCGGTTCTGCCAAACTGTATTACAATCGAGCTATCTTTTTCGGAAAACCTTTGCGCATTATCAATCAATATGCGGAGCACCCGCGCTAAATGTTCCGCCTCTCCTCGCACGAGATATGGTGTTGCGGGGATGTCATAGACCATCGTCTGAGCGCCCTTCTGCAACACCGAATTTTGCGTAAGCATTTTACGCACCACGTTGCTGAGATCCGTGATCGTCGTCAGGGTTTTTTGCTCATCGGTTGCGAGCCATTGAAAGTATTCCAACCCCTTTTCGATGAACTTCTCTAACCGCTCGTAGCCGCGCCGAAGCAAATCGATCATTTCTGCGAGCGACTGCGGCTCGTCGTTCGGATCAAGCAGATCAAGCACGATCATGTTACTGAGCGGCGTTCGTAGTTCGTGTGCAATGAAGGCCAGAAAGTCGGTCTTGAGACGGTCCAGGATCGCAAGCCGTGCATTCGCTTCCTCCAGAGCTTGAGCTTTTTGTCGTTCGGCGTCGACCATGCGCTTGAGGTCTCGGGCATAGAGCGCCATCTGCGAGTGCATGCGATCGATTTGCATCTGCACCTCGTCGGAGGACTGAGCAGGGATATCTGGGAGAATTCCAGCCGGTGCGATTTCTGCCATGGGTGTTTCCCTGGAAAAGGGAGCGGGACTCATTGCTCGAGTGCTTCTTGGACCTTTTCTAACAGTTCAAGCGGGCTGAATGGTTTGACAAGATATGCATAAGCGCCTAACGCTCGTCCTTGTTCTTTATCTTTTTCTTGTCCTTTTGCGGTGAGCATGATGATGGGAATATGAGCGGTTTGGGCGTCGTTGCGCAATGCACGTGCGACTTCGGCGCCGGTCATGCCAGGCATCATCCAATCGAGGACCAACAAATCTGGACGCTCCTGCTGGGCAAGCGCTAGTGCAGTAGAGCCATCCGCTGCTTCGAGAATATTATATTGAGGATCATCCAACGTAGTGTGGACGAGCATGCGTAGATTCGCTTCATCGTCCGCCAACAAAATAGTTTTCATGTCTACTCCTTACCCGTTTGCGAGGATGCGCCTTTCCTCTCCTCACTGTGCCCTATCGGCGCGCGTGGGAGAGAGTTTAGAGGAAAGGGATAGGGCAAGGGGCAAAGGAAGCGGCTGAGTACGCTCGCGGAAAATGGAGGCGCTTCGGCGCGGGGCCTCTCGTGCTTCGACAAGCTCAGCACGAACGGGTTTGTTCCCTAGAGTGAGAGCTTTTACCGTTCGCCCTGAGCCTGTCGAAGGGTGAACCAATGGGGAAAAACAAATACAAACCGCTCTAGGCGTTTTGATGCTCGGGCCGTAACAAGTCGTAGACGGTTTTTACTGGATTGAAAGTGCTGAGCGGCACTTCGACAAAAACTGTGTTCCACTCCGCCATAGCGCCATTCCAGAGGCCAGGCAATTCCAACGCGCGCAGTTCTTTTCCATCTTTTGACTTGCTGGAAATGAAGCCGGTATTGGGATCGCAGCAGCGTGAGAGATCGAATGGCTTACCGGCAAAATCCCGCACCCCACAGACCAGATCAACCGGATTAAAATGGGTAGCTGATTGCCAGATAGCGCGCTGCTCTGCTGAGTGGAGATCCACTTGTGAAGACTCAACAATTTGCAATGACAGCGCGCCGTCTGCCTGTTGCACCCAAAAAGGACCTCCACCCGGTTCCCCTGTATTTTTGACGACGCCGCACACTCGTAAGGGGCGATGGAGTTTTTGCAAGAGGAAGATGCGTTGCGCCTCTGCCGACGCCTGCAGCAGAGATGGCGGCGCCTGCAAATGCAGTTCCTGCTGAGCAAAGGTAAAAGCGTCTTCGAGGGCGTGACGCTCAACGGATTTTTGGCGTAAACGTTGAATATGGGTGAACAGTGCGTTTTGGAGAGAGACGAGGTGGCCTCCTAACGCTTTCTTGTAGAGATAGGTGTCGGCTTTCAGATGATCTGGCACGACATTATCAATGTTCTTGATGAAAATAATATCGCCTTGCAGATCTTGTAAATTTTCTAACAAAGCGCCGTGTCCCCCTGGCCGAAAAACCAGTTCACCGTTGAGATCGCGGAATGGTGCATTGTCATGGTCAACTGCAATGGTGTCGGTTGACAGCTTTTGCACAGAAAAGGTAATCTCCACTCTGCCGCCGGCGCGTTCGTATCGCGGCAAGACGTTCTGCAAATACGAGGCGATAGCGCCTTGCTGTTCAACCGGTACGGTGAAGTGGACTCGAGCGGTATGCGTATGATCTTGAGTGTAGGCGAGGGCTTCCATCAGATGTTCTTCAAAAGCTGTGCGGGCCTGATCGCTGTAACGGTGAAACGGAATCATACCTTTTGGAAGGTTGACATAATTAAGACCTTTTGGCGTCAGTACGTAGGTGAAGAATTCTTGATAATGGCCAACCGCAAGCAGGGCGTCGAGCGAAAGATCGTCTCGGGCCATCACGCGACGGAGGTCGTCGGCGAAGGCGCACTGATCGATCCGGGCGAGGAGCTGGCGAAATTGTTGACAGTCACGATCTCCTGATTCGGCGCCATCTGCGATGTCTTTGGCGGTCCAGTCTGCACGTCCAGCGAGAGTTAACAAAGATTGGAACATCCGGCTTGCGGCGCCAGAAGCAGGAACGAATTTCATTATTCTGCCGGCGCGTGACGCCTGGTCATGCAATGGAGTGAGTTCATCAAGCTGGTGAGGAGACAAGACGGTGATGCCGTCTCCTACGGTACAGGGGCGATGCAGG
Source organism: uncultured Enterobacteriaceae bacterium (assembly GCA_964618735.1). Lineage (GTDB taxonomy): Bacteria > Desulfobacterota > Binatia > Bin18 > Bin18 > SYOC01. Next base: position 575 of record CAZUFQ010000160.1, on the reverse strand, counting down.
CGGAGGAAGGCAAAGCCTTGCCGAAACCAGTGCAGCTGCTGTTGGACATTCTCCTGGGTGATGCCGCGCGCCTGCATCTGTCGGTAGTCGGTTGGCGTCAAGGTGTCAGATAGGCTCATGTTTTTTCCTTTAACCGATGTAAACAAAAATCAGATGTTGGTTGCTCTTCTTTAGTATCGGAATATTGCGGGATAAGTTACACTTGTCTAGATTACGAAAGATTTTTGGATAAGCAAATGTCCTTACGTAAAGAGACACTGCCGACTGAAGAAGAAAAAGCCGCAATCGTTCGAGCGATGTTCGAGCGGATCGCGCCTCGATATGATGCGCTCAATCGGCTCTTCTCTTTCCGTTTAGATCAGCATTGGCGCCGAGAGACCATCCGCGTGCTCGCGCTTTCTCCGCGAGACACTGTACTTGATCTTGCGTGTGGCACGGGAGATCTCAGTGAGCTTGCAGCGCAGAGCGGCGCTCGGGTGATTGGGGTGGATTTTGCCGGCAACATGCTGTCCGGCGCCCGTCGTCGATCAATTCGCGCTGAATTGGCGCAAGCCGATGCGAGCTGGTTGCCGTTT
>CAZUFQ010000159.1:8667-10495 GCA_964618735.1 uncultured Enterobacteriaceae bacterium | reverse complement strand
GAAGCCACCCATCGGAGTCGAACCGACGACCTACTGATTACGAAATCGCTAAAGTAGCAGAATATCATTAGTTTTTCCCATGATAGGTTGCGTCGTGCGTCCTCTTGCACGCACCAACGCGCAACCTATCCGCAACCATACAGGTTGTGATATTTGTGCCCTTGTAGAGGCTCGGAATTCATCACAATGCGTTCAGCCATGCCGGATGAACTCCGCTTCCGCGTCAGAATCTTCAGGATGCAGATTGCTCACTGGAACGCCAATACGCGTGAGCGACAGAAGAAAAGCTACACGCGCTTTCCCACACAAAAGCGCCACTTGGCCAGACGTCAGCTTGCCAAGTTCGTACAGCTTTGCAGCGAGCAAGAAACGAGCTTCCGCGTCGCATTCTTCACGGGACAGTCCGACACTAAACAGGACATCATCGCTGTAATCAGAGTACCGCCCGTAGGGGGGCGGTTTGCTGAGTGATGCTGCCTCAAAGGGAGCGTTAGAAGCGGCCTTCCTTATCCGCCGTTTCTTGTTCCCGAATATACTTCTTCACACTCTCCAGCTCGAACCCTACGGTAGACACCGCATAGCCACGCGCCCAGAAGTGCTCACCCGTGAAATTCCGCTCCTTCTCCTGCACTCGCCGAGCGATGGCTAGAGCGCTCTTCCCTTTCAGAAACCCAATCACCGAGGCCACGGCATACTTGGGCGGAATCTCCAGACACATATGAACGTGGTCCGGTAGCAAGTGCCCCTCACCGATCCGGCACTCCTTCTGGCGCGCGAGCTCATGAAAAATCTCTCCCAGCATCTTCCGCACCTCCCCCTAGATCGCCTTGCGACGATATTTCGGAATAAAGACCACATGATACCTGCAATCCCACCGGGAGTGAGCCAAGCTTTTCATTGTTCCCGTCATCGACAGTTCTCCTTTCGATAGTTCTCAGCAAACCACCGGGGGAGAACTGTACGCCGGGAACGCTCAAAGCTCTTCGTGTCTCACTGGTAAACCCAGTGGCTTACCTCCGATGTTTAGTTATTCCAAAGACAGATGACTTAGGACAAAAAGTTCAGGAATTGTATGAAGAAATGTAATGTACCCATGATCAGGGAGCTGTAGAGGAAATGTTGTATAGGAAGCACAAGGAATGAATCTACTTTATCAACTTACTGACTTAATTCGGGCCCTCCCCACCATATTCTGATAGTTTTATCCCGCCCCCCTGAGGCGATCAGCTGCCCATCTGGAGAGAATGCTGCACCGATAACGGTAGCCTCGTGTCCTAAAAACGTACGTACGAGCTGGCCAGACTTTGCCTCCCATAATTTGAGCGTTTTGTCTTTGCTCCCTGAAATAATCATTTTTCCGTCTGAGGAGAACGCAACGCTGTTAATGCGTTCATTGTGACCAGACCACGTACGGATGGGTGTTCCATTTAAAGTTTCCCAGAGCCGAAGCACCCCGTCACTCCCACCAGACAGCAGGGTCTTGCCATCAGGCGAAAACGCCACCGCTGTAATGCCCCGAGAGTGGCCAGACAAGGTACGCACTTCCTGACCAGACGCAACGGACCAGAGTTTGAGGGTTTTGTCTTCACTCCCAGAGAGAATCATATGGCCGTCGGGCGAGAAGGCCGTCGCCCAGACCCAACCAGTATGGCCTCTAAAAGTATGCAGCTCCGCACCAGTCTTTACATCCCAGAGCTTTAAGACATTGTCGCTGCTTGCAGAAATAATCTTTTCCCCATCGGGGGAAAATCCGACACTCTGCACAACCCCTTTATGGCCAGTTAAGACACGGCACGACTAAACAATTCCCAAGTCCCCACATTTACCC
>CAZUFQ010000159.1:0-8657 GCA_964618735.1 uncultured Enterobacteriaceae bacterium | reverse complement strand
AATCTTGTCCCAGTAAGCAGCAAATCCACCACCCTGCACACCACCTGTGTGGACAGTTAAGACAAGGACGAACTGACCAGTTCCCATATCCCCTACTCTGACCATCGTCGCATCACTTCCGGAAGCGGCCATTTTGCCGTTGGGAGCAATAGCTATGCCATTTACCCAATCCTCGTGCCCGGTAAACGTTCGCACCTTACGTCCGTCTTTCACATCCCATAGTTTGAGCGTCTTATCGCGACTTCCAACGAGAATAAAGCGACCGTCTGGTGAGAAGGTGACAAAGTATACTTCATTTGACCCATCTTTAATTTGGCGTACTTCCCAACGTGGATAGTAAGTCAAGGTTAATTGCATTTCTTGGGCTTTTGCGGCTCCATTTACCAAAATAAGCTTATGCACGCTTTCGCCTACTGGCAGCGGCGAAAGCGTTTCTCGTATCACTCCGTTTGGTAAAATAGGCACATTGCGCTCGTCAAGAAACGCGAGGGCGATATTAGCAATAGGAACATGAAGCTCCAAAACATTGTCTGCCATCACCTGCCGCACCGGGGCAAGTTTCAGAAAGGGTCCTGAAGGAAGGGGCGGGTCCTGCGCATTTTCTTGTTGAGGGGGCTTTCTCTCCACTTCGTACACTTCGGAGGTGTGTGGGTCATCTCTCTGTTCCAAACCTTCCATCATAGATAGGCGAGTGAGGTTTTCCTCTGTCGCGTTGCTCCATTCTATCGGTAGACTCTTTTGTTGACTCAATGACTGTTCTTGTAGAGATGTAGATGTAGCATCAGCAGTGGTGGTCGGTAGAGAGAGACTCTGTATGTCGTTTGTTTCTTTTCTTGATGCTTCCTCGCTTCCCTGTCCTTGCACTACGGCTTGTTGAGGAACCATACTCTCAGAATTCATTGTGGATGCCAAAGAAGGAGGACGGACCCGGTCAGTTTCAATTGACTTTGGTGAATATTCTGTTCTTCCTGCCTCCTGTTTTTTTTCAAAAGGGGGATACTGGAGGAAATATAAACTCAGCACAACGACAAGCAGAAGCGCAAGAACGACAAAAGTCAAACGATGAGATAAGGTAAATTTTTTGCCTTCTTTTATAAAGGTAGAATCATTCGAATCTTGCAGCGACGTGAGAAGAGCGAGCGCCTTTGTGTAATATTCTCGCGCTTCAACGTATTGACGTCGGTGGAACAGTTGTTCTCCTTCGTACAGTAATTGTCCTACTTGCTGAGCCTGCACTGGCTGTAGAGTCCTGGCTCCATTACGTAACCTGAAGACTTGTTGTCTGAGTTGTTCTACTTGTTCTCGTTGGCGGACGACGAGTGTATCGTGACGAATACCACTAAACAAAGAAACACTCTCTAAGAATGCTCTCCGCGCTACGCTAAACTCGCGTCGCGAGAATACCTTCTCCGCTTCACGCAACCGCTCAGTTGCTTGCTCTAACCGTCCAGGAAAGAGCACCTCCCCTTGCACCGCTGCAACATCGATTTGTGCCGCTAAAGCTTGATTGCGTGCATCTTCGGCTGCTAATCGAGCTTTCGTCAATCGCGCCTCGTAGCGCGCCTGTGTAAAGAGGTGAGTCGCACGAGCGAAACGCTCGGCCGCATCCTCCCATTGCTGCGCACTAAGTTTGGCCTCTCCTTCGTGTCTTGCCTCGTTTGCTTGTTCGAAGAGGTTCGGTGCACTTTGCTGCGCTTCGGCGGCTGTCGCTTCCTGTTGTGCGCGTTCTGCTTCTTGTTGTGCGGTCAGTGCATGCTGACGTTGGTGATCAAAAATCGATTGCTGTCGAGCAGCTGTATACTTCTGCTTGGCGGATTCATACATTTCGGCAGCCAACCCAAAATTCCCTTCGCGTAAAGCTGTCTCCCCGTGCTGCTCTTGATTCCACGCTTCTCGAAAAGTACCTGGATTACTGACGTTTACCCCCTCTTGCTGCAAGTTCTGACGCACGGCAATAATCTCTCTACGTGCATGGTTTGCATGTTCTTTCAGATTTTCTTGCCGTGTTTGCTCTCGCGCTTGTAGAAAGATCGCTCGGGCCTCATCATACCCCTGTTTGGCTTGCTGGTAGGCCGCAGCCTCCCAGTGTACGGTGGCTTGCATTACACAAGCTACTCCTCGTTGGTACAAGACGGCAGCTTTCTCGGGTGCTCCCAGACTCTCAACTTCCGTACGTAAGGCGAGGGTGTCACGCCTCACTTCCTCAGCCATGCGTACAAGGATTTCTTGAAACGAGGAACTGACATGAGTGAATTCGGTGGTGGCCTCGTTCCATCGCTCTGACACTTCGGCTTGCTCAGCTTTTTGCTTCGCCTCATGAGCATGACGCAATAACTCGTCCACAGATCGAGGTAGGGTTTCTTTCTCCACGATTTGCTGGAGATCTAGGGCTTGTTGTTTCGCGGCTCGCATCGCTTCGCGCTGTCGTTGCAAATCCAACTGGACGAGCCGTTTCGTCTCCTGATACAGGTCGGTAAATTTAGCGACGGCCTGCTCATAGACGCGCACGGCCTCTCCCACCTCTCCTCGCTGCTCATACGCCTTTCCCTGGTCAATCAGGTGTCCCGCCTGAGCAAACTCTCCAGGGAATTGTCTCTGCACTCCTTCACGAAGCGCTCGGCTCTGCGCATCCTGCGCTTGCAGGAGTGCACGGGCGGCCTGCTGCTGGAGGCGTTGCAAATCGGCGGCGCGCGCCGCGCGCGCCGCCAGCGCTTGGTTCCGCGCTTGCTCATACTGCTGCCGCGCCATCGCATAGAATTCACGGGCTTGTGTAAACTCTTCGAGTCCTAGCGCAGCTTCAGCTTGCTGCTGTGCTCGTACGGCTTCTTGGAGTGCGAGAAACGCGAACTCTTCTGCGCCATCCCGCATCGCTTGCTCCTGGACATTTCGCATTTCATCTCGAGCTGCTTCTGCTGCTCCCTTCAGTCCAAGACGGTACGCTAATTCGCGTGCATCCTCGAAGCTATTGGAGGCTTCCGTGTAGAGTTGTTTCGCTTTTTCGTAAGCCCGCTCATTCCACAGTTCGTCCGCTTGCACTTGAAGCGCTAAGCCCCGGCCATAGAAGGTGCGCGCTCTTTCTCGTGCTCTATAGCGTTCGGCCTCGGTTTTCGCGGCTGTCATCTCTTGGCGTGCTTGTTCTGTCTGATGGATCAATGCGGTGGTCTTGGCTTCCTGTCCAGCCCGGATAAAAAGTAATTGAGCCTCTTGGTAGGATGCTCGTGCGTGTTCATAATCCCGAGCGTGTAAGAGAGCATGACCTTGCTCTTCACAACTTAACCCTTGTTGGAAAATTTTAGTTGCCCAGCGACCTCCTCCGTCCTCCACTGCATGTTCTCGGCTTTCCTGCGCCTGGGTTTGGGCTTCTAGTGCAAGGAGTTTATGCTGTTCCTCTTCTAGCTCACGGATCCGTTTCTTAAGATCATCAAGATTTCCCGGTTTCTCTAGGGGTGAGGAATCTTCTCGTGAGCCATTTGAAGAGATCACGAATGTTTTCGTGTCCCCCGAAGCGGCCCAGCAAGCCTCCAGGTCCTGAAGGAGGACATCGACACCGGGGTATCGCCGAGTGCGCGACTTTGCGATAGCGCGCGTTATAAGTGACACGAAGGCAGGTGGGGTAGGACGCATGAAGCGCGGTATATTCTCTCCGTTCTCAGAACGGAGTTGAGCTATGACCTCATGCTCGGCTAGTTCCCCGAAAAACGGCTTCCCTTCATAGGCTTCATACATGACCATTCCCAAAGCGTAAATGTCTGCAACTGCATCGACTGGCTCGTGGCGAAATTGCTCAGGGGCACAGTAGTTTAAGGTGCCGAGCACCACGCCAGATTGTGTCATGTCGTTTCTGTCGAGTTCCTTCGCAATGCCAAAATCCGTGACTACAACGCGGCCAGACCCGTCTTCTACCATGATATTGGACGGTTTAATGTCTCTATGAATGACCGGAGGGTTATGCATGTGAGCGTGAGCGAGCGCCTTCGCCACTTGGCGAGCCATTTCTAGCACTTGCAAAAGCGGCAACGGACCCCTGTCTCGCATGTATTGCCGGAGATTTTGCCCGCGGATATATTCCATGACAAAATAGAGACAAGGAATTTTATCGTCCCGTTCAACATCGTACACTCGCACGATATTGGGGTGTACAAGCTGCGCCATAAGACGCGCCTCACGATAGAAGCGCTGCACCATGTCAGACTGCGCCATGAATTCTCGCGGGAGTGCTTTCAGCGCACGAATGGTGTCGAGCTTCGTGTGGCGTACCTTGTACACGCTCGCCATACCGCCTTGTCCAAGCAGGTCTAACACCTCATATTTGCCAGAAAACACTACTCTCATAGACACTGTACCTTGCGAGATCACAATGGAGCGCAGTTTGCCATCTCTTTGGAATCTCCTCTCATTTCATTCACAGAGTAAACTTTTTCGCTGCTTCCTACGATATGACACCTAACTACAACATTAGCAATACAAGAAAAGGAGCATTTCTGTCGCTCCGATACATGTCATACTGGAGACTTTCCTGAGGTTCAAAAGGTTAGCAAGCAATGGGGAGCACTACCCTTCTCTCGTCCGGGAACTAGTATCACTGTGAAATCAGTTGTATTAGGATTGTCATGCAGTGGGGCATTATGGCATGGAAAGTACGATAGGTGAGTACAGGTTTCCATCAAAACTTGGATGGTTTTGCCAAGGTGAAATCTAATTGCTAAAGGTCCTAGTGATTTTGTAACATTTATCTTCTTTTTCGCCGCCGTGAGTGAAGCTCCATTCTCATAAGTAAGTAGCGCTGAGTGAAGTGGAGGAAGGAGGAAAACACATGTCTGGAGCAAAGCTTTATGTGGGTATTAGTCTCCTCATCGGAGGAATTGCTGCAGGAAGTTGCGTCTCTCGTCCAGTACCACCACCTCCTCCCCCTCCTGTCACACCCGCTCCTTCTCCGCCACCACCGCGATGGCCCTCTCAACTGCAAGCGAGACTTGCCCTCACGGATTTTGCCAACGAGATGGTTGGTCTCAAAAAGTCAAAGAAGGGAACCCGAGGCTCCGATCTCCTTGGATCGAGTGTGAAGGAGCAAATTAGTCGTGCGCTCACACAAACTGGAGCATTTACGGTTATAGAGCAACCAAGCCAGAGACCAGCCTCCACATCGCGGAAGAGCAAAGAGTTGGACAAGAATGAAGCGGCCTCGGGAAACCAAGGGGAGCCTGAACTTATTCTTTCAGGAACATTGAACACTTATGCCCCTAGTCAAACCAGCCTCGATGCAGGTATGTCTGCGGATCCGCTACTTGGAGTCAAACAAGGAATCGCTGCAGAGAAGTTATTTCGAGCTCTTTCAGATCGAGTGACCCAAGGGCCAGATCGAATAGCGCTTGAAGTTGACCTTGCGGACGCTAAAACACGAGGCAGTATTAAGCAGGAGTCGTTTGAGTGCGTTCCGCCGGATTGGGATAACGTGCCTACGGACATCTTTGGCGACAGGCTACGCGCGTCTTTTTCTCCGCCTCAAACTCCCATGCAACAGGCGACACAGGCCTGCTTCGCTAAGATTATCAATTGGATCGGAGACCAATACGTAACGTGGCGGGCTTCCCCACGTCCGGAAGTCATCGTCTCTGATCCAAAAATCAAAACGATACAGCAAAGACTCAATGACCTAGGGTATGACTGCGGCAAACCAGATGGACTTCAGGGCGCTCGAACGAAGGAGTGCATCGCCAAGTTCTCAAGAGAGAAAAAGATTCCGGAAGGCGATTTGGACGCTTTACAAGTCGCTATTGGAAAAGAACTCGCCGAAAGAGCAAAAAAACCGAAATCACCTCAACTGGGCTCCATGAAGCCAAGTGGGTCGCAAGGCGGAGAACAAACACAGCCTCCAACTGAGCTTCCAGAAACATGGGACAAATGACTACTTCCTCCTCAAATCCTTTTAATCTTGACAAATAAGGTTGGTTTTCAAAAGGGGGGAAACTATGAGCACTTCTAAGGAAATTGAAGAAAGTAAGAACGAAGATCCTGAAAAAGAGACAAATGTTGTCGCCAAACCTCTTGAAGGAAAGCAACTTCAAGGTCAGACCCGAGAGGCGAAGCCAATTGCCTCCAGTGTAATCTGTGCTAATTGTAAAGAATCTATATCCGGGGATAAACGATTTTGTATACACTGCGGTCATCCAACGGGCTCCAACGCTAACTCGAGCCCGTGCCCAGTATGCGGAGACATCATACCGATCGGGACTTCATTTTGTGGCAACTGTGGCTTTCGTGCGTCGAGTCCAGTCTCCTTCTCCGGAACAGGGACTCTCTCTTTCGGCATTCCAAATCCAACCACCGTATTAAATAAACAAAACAAGGCTTGGCTTGGGGCGGGTATAGCTGCGACGGTTCTCTTCTTGGTTGGTCTCGGCTACTTGTTTGGCTCCTGGTTTCACGAACAGTCCGCACCAAAAGTAGTGCTAAACACATCAGGCGACAAACCATCTCCAATTCCACCACTCGAACCCAAACCAGATAAACCGCTTCCGGTGCCATCCCCGATACCACATGACGTTGTCTCGTCTAGCAGCCCTAATCCTAGCCCCACTTTACTTCCAAGTCCGCCGAAGGCAGAACTTCCACCCGAACCCAAACCAGATAGGCCGCTTCCGGCACCATCCCCGATACCACATGACGTTGTCTCGTCTAGCAGCCCTAATCCTAGCCCCACTTTACTTCCAAGTCCGCCGAAGGCAGAACCTCAACCAGCGCCTCTTCCACCCCCGGCTCCTCGGCCGCAGGTTCTGCCTGGTTCTTACAAGATTATTGCATCCCAAAGGGTTCCTATTCGTAGCGCTCCTCAGGAAACGGCGAAGATAGTTAGTGAAACAATCCCAGGTAAAGAGGTCAATGTTACGAAGGACTTTGGCCCGTGGGTCGAGATCTACTCTAGTAAAGGCAGGGCTGGGTATATACCACGCGACGCGATAGGGGATGCTCCTTTGCCAGTAACAGAACAGAAGAACGCTTCCGCCATGCCAGAAGGGTGAGAAAAAAAGCCTGGTGTTCCGGTGTCTGGAGTTTTCCTCCGCACCTTTCTGCTATTGGCAAGCTTTTCGACGTTCGCCTTAGGACTGAAAGTCTGGGCAGAGCAGGAAGGGACTGTCATTTCATGGAAAGATAAATCCACAAAAGAGACTAGCTCTTTCACGTATAAAGAAAGCCATGCACTTATTGTCGGCATCAGTGAATATGATAATTGGCCGAGCCTGGACACTGTGGATGATGATATCACTGAAGTGAAAACAGCACTTGAAGCTTTGGGGTTCCATGTCGTGGTGAGAAAAAATCTCCTCTACAAAGACATGGAGACCACGTATAAAGATTTTATTCATCAGTATGGTCTCGATCCCACCAATCGCTTGCTGTTTTACTTTGTGGGGCACGGTGAAACACTTCCTACTTCTTATTCGACGAACCGTGATCCTGAAGATTGGATGGGAGTGCTCCTGCCCAAAGACGCGCCGGCGCCGCCGAACTCGGATGCTCCGGAAGAGATGACTCAGTTTCGCAGAAACGGCCATTTCCTTCCTATTGAGCAATTTGCCTTATGGGCAAAGGAACTCCAGTCCCGACACGTATTGTTTATGTTTGACAGTTGTTTTTCCGGAGCACGGGGGTTTGATCTTAGTGTGACGCCGCCACAACAGTTGCGAGAAATTACGAAACAGACCGGTGAACCAGTACGCCAGTTCATCAGCGCCGGCAAGGCAGATCAACCTGTGCCTAAGCGAAGTATCTTTCGTCGACAGTTTATTGCAGCGTTGAAAGGAGAGGCGGATTATAACCATGATCAATATGTCACAGGCTCAGAACTTGGTCGTTTTTTGCAAGAACAAGTGTCAAAATACTCAAGAAACAAAGAGACGCCACAGTACGGCTCTTTGCTGAATCCTCTCCTAGATAAGGGAGACTTTGTTTTCCCGTTAAGACAGAGTCCTCAGTGTACCGTTCAGCCTCCATCAAATCTGTCTCCTGTCTATGTAAACAGCCTGAAGATGCCATTGGCGTTGATTCCTGCAGGGGGATTCACTATGGGCTCGGATGAGGTGGCAGACCACACAAATATCCGCCCCGCCCATAAGGTGACTATCAGCCAACCTTTCTATTTAGGGAAATACGAAGTAACGCAACAACAGTGGTCGCTCATCATGGGGACAAATCCGAGCCATTTCACGGGAGATCCCCAACTACCAGTCGAAAATGTCTCGTGGACCGAAGTACAAGAATTTATTCGTCGTCTGAACATGCGAGAAGGAAGTAACCGGTATCGCCTACCAACAGAGGCAGAGTGGGAGTATGCCGCACGAGCTTGCGCGACAGAATCCAGTTTTGAAAACGAGTCCGCCCAATCAAATCAGTATGCGTGGTTAGAACAAAACGCAAACGGACACACCCATGTAGTGGGACAATTAAACTCCAATGCCTGGGGCCTGTACGATATACAAGGCAACGTGTGGGAATGGTGTCAAGATTGGTACGGCGATTCCCCAACGGATGCAGTGCAGGACCCAACAGGCAATCCACAAGGGGCGTTTCGTGTGTATCGTGGAGGCGGCTAGTTCCGTGGGGCAAGCGCCGTTTATTGCCGTTTGGCTAGCCGGTATTGTCCCCGGCCGACGTTCCGC
>CAZUFQ010000158.1:0-10511 GCA_964618735.1 uncultured Enterobacteriaceae bacterium | reverse complement strand
TCAACGTTTAACGTTCAAGACGCAAAGACCTCTCCAGCCCCTCACCCCCAACCCCCAACCCCTGCTTTAGTCGGTCGCGAAGCGGAACTCGCCCGACTTCATTCGCTGTTCGTAAAAGCGGTAAACGGTGAGCGACAGGTCGTGTTTGTCACGGGCGAGGCGGGGATTGGCAAGACGACACTGATTGAAGCCTTTCTCTCAGGCATCGGGCAACAGACAACAGACAACAGGGAACAAGGGAACAGGGAGCTGCTGCAACCGATCCCCGTTGCCCGATCCCCGTTGCCGAGCCTGTGGATTGGCCGCGGGCAGTGCATCGAACAGTATGGGGCGGGCGAAGCGTACCTGCCGGTTTTAGAGGTGCTGTGGGGGTTTGGTCGCCAACGCGCCGGCGGGCGGGTCCTGACGATGCTCACCCAGTATGGGCCTACCTGGTTGACGCAATGGCCGGCATTGCTCAGTGCGGCGGAGCGAGAGGCGGTGCAGCGTCGAGTGCAGGGGGTCACGCGGGAACGGATGCTGCGTGAGCTTGCCGAGGTATTGGACATCGTGACGGTGGAGCAGCCACTGGTGCTGGTGTTGGAAGACTTGCATTGGAGCGATCCGTCGACGGTCGAATTGCTGGCTATGCTGGCGCGGCGGCGCGAGGCAGCCCGGCTCTTGGTGCTCGGCACGTATCGAGCTGTGGAACTCATCATTACCAAGCACCCTCTTAAAATGCTGAAGCAGGAACTGGTGGCGCGGGGGCAGGGTGTTGAAATCCCCCTGAGCGTTCTGAGTCGAACCGCTGTGCAGGCGTATATCACGCAACGGGTGCCGGAGAGCGACGAGGCTCTCGTCAATTTTATCTACCAGCGAACGGACGGCCAGCCGTTGTTTATGGTGCAGATGACAGATTATCTGGTGCAGCAGAGTCCTCCCTCTCCGGCGGCGTGGCAAACGGCGCCGACGGGACTCCACCAACTGATCGATGCACAGCTGGGACGCTTGGCAACGGAGGAACAGCAGCTGCTCGAGATCGCAAGTGTAGCGGGGGCAGAGTTTGCCGTGGCGAGTGTGGCCGCGGGGTTGCAGATGGAGCCAGAAGGGATTGAGGAACTCTGTGAGCGGTTAGCCCAGCAGGGGCAGTTTCTAGAGGATCGGGGCCTGGCAGAGTGGCCGGATGGGACGGTCAGTGGGCGCTATGGATTTCGGCATGCCTTGTATCAGGACGTGTTGTACAAACGCACGGGGGCGGGGCTCCGGGCTCGGGTGCATCGGCTGATCGGCGCGCGGGAAGAATCCGGCTATGGGGGGCGGGCAAAAGAGATTGCCGCTGAACTGGCGGTGCACTTTGAGCGCGGGCGCGAGCACCAACGGGCAGTATATTATCGACGACACGCAGCCGAGAGCGCCTTGCAACGGAATGCTTATCAGGAAGCCGTGGCGCACTGCACGACAGGACTCGCTTTGCTTCGCTCGTTGCCGGACACGGCTGAACGCGTTCAACTGGAACTGAGCTTGCAGATGACCTTAGGAATAGCGCTGGCTGCCACTAAAGGTTATGCAGCCGCGGAAGTTGAACAGGCCTATCTGCGCGCTCGTGTGTTGTGTGAGCGGGAAGGCGAGTCTGCACAGTTATTGCGGGTGCTGCGGGGGTTGATGATCTTGTATACGGTGCAGGCGAACTTCCCGTCGGCCCGGGAGCTGGGCGAGCAGCTCCTGACCCTGGCGCAGCAGGCGAATGACGCCGCCCTCTTGGAATTGAGCCACATGCTGCTGGGGGTGGTGCGACTCTGGCTCGGCGAACTCCCCGCCGCACACGAGCACTTTCTGCAGGGAGCAACCTTTGCTGCCCCTGACCAGGATCTCCGACAGCGACAGGCGCAGGCGATCCGGAACGGACAGGACCCGGGGGTCGCGTTGCTTGCGCATGACGCCTGGGCGTTGTGGTTGCTGGGCTATCCAGAGCAGGCAAGACGGGCGAATGCTGAAGCGCTACGCTTGGCCCGTGCGGTCGAGCATCCCTTCACGGAAGCCTTTGCCCTGATCTATGGGGCGGGCATGGAGCAATTCTGCGTGGAGGATCACGCGGCCCAACGGCTCGCAGCGGCGGCTTTGGCGTTGGCGACCGAGCAAGGCTTTGCTTTCCTCGCGGCGCGCGGGAGGAGTGTCGAGGGCTGGGTGTGGGCCCAGCAGGGGCAAGTTGAGGAAGGGATGAGGCAGATGCATCAGAGTTTGGCGGAGTACGAAACATTGGGAATCGAGCGAGGACAACCGCAGTTTTTGGCGGACCTTGCCGACGCATATCGGCAGGCCGGGCAGGTCGCCGAAGGACTGAGGCTGATCGCGACAGCGCAGGAGAAAATCAGCAAGAGTAATGAACGCTGGTACGAAGCTGAGCTGTGGCGGCTGAAAGGCGAGCTGCTGCTAAAAGTGGAACGCGGGGCTGGGGAATCTACTCTGTCAACCTCTAAACTGTAGAGCTTCCTCATGCCCAGGCTCTGCCTGGGCGCGAGATTGAATGACGGCGTCGACTAACTCTTGCTCCCAAACAGCCCTGGACAAATGAACACCAACGCCGCCACCGCCGCAATGAGCACCAAAGTCGTGTTGGAAGAGTTAGCCTGAAGCAGGCAACTATCGTCCGAGGACAGGGTGCTTTCCACACACGACATGTCCTTGCAATTTCACACAAATGTCATGGCCACGTAATGTGTTTGTAAAGGCTCACTGTCAGTTTACAGACCCAGGAGGATTCCTGGATGTACAAAAACCCTGGTCTTGCTGCTCTCGCTTTCTGTCTTGTTATGCTCCCGACCCCGCACGCATATGCAAAGCGTATCAACGGGGGCGATGATATCCGTCAGGTACTGTTGATCAGCATAGATGGCATGCACGCGCTCGATTACGAGAATTGTGTGAGCGGCGGGTACTGTCCGAATCTGGCCACACTCAAAACACACGGCGTGAACTATACACGGACTTCTTCTTCCAAACCGTCGGACTCGTTCCCCGGCTTGATGGCCCTGGTGACCGGCGGTACGCCGCGCACGGTGGGAGCATTTTATGATGTCGCCTACGATCGCGTGCTGGCGCCGCCCGAGATAGACACCGGCAATGGCGTCGCCGGCGGAACCTGCACCCCAGGGGTCGCAAACGGGACCACCACGGAATATGAAGAAGGCGTCGATATTGATCAGTCGCAGCTCAATGGCGGCGGGCTGTTGACCGACGGCGGCATCAAGTCCATCGAACCCAAGCGCCTGCCCCGCGATCCTTTCAACAACTGCTTGCCCGTCTATCCCTGGAATTTCGTCCGTACAAACACGATTTACGGCGTCATTCATGCCGCGGGCGGCTACACTGCCTGGTCTGACAAGCATCCGGTCTACGCTGCCGTTTCTGGACCCAGCAACAACGCGAGCAACGTGGACGATTACTATTCCCCTGAAATCAACTCCGCTGTGATTTCTCTGCCAGGCGTGGCCACCGCCACCGGACTTTCGTGCGCCGCAGTGCTCGATCCCTCCCAGACGGGCGCCTGGACCGATAGCTTCCTGAACATCCAGTGTTATGACACGCTCAAGGTCAACGCCATTCTGAATGAGATCGATGGTAAAACCCATGATGGCCTGCAGAAGGCTCCCGTGCCCAACCTGTTCGGCATGAACTTCCAGGCGGTGAGCGTCGGACAAAAGCTCATTGAAGGAGGTGTCAAAGGCGGGTATACGGATGCGGCTGGAACCCCGACCGCCTCCATGAAGAGTGAGATCGAGTTCGTCGATGCCAGCATTGGACAAATCGTCGCGGAGTTGAAGAAGCAAGGCCTGCTGAAGTCGACACTCATCATCATCACCGCCAAGCATGGCCAGTCGCCCATCGATACGAATCGGGTTACCAAAATCAAGACTACCTCGCCTTCCCGCTTGATCGAAACCGATCTCCCCTTTTCTGAGTCGCCCGACAACCCGACTGGCATCGGACCCACGGAGGATGATATCTCGCTGCTGTGGCTGACTCAGGCGAGCGACACCCTCACCGCGGTCGGGATACTGGAGACGAACGCGACGGCTGCAGGCATAGGCCAGATCTTTTATGGCCCCTCGCTCGAAACGATGTTTAACGCTCCTGGGCTGCCGCCAAACGGCGACCCCCGCACGCCTGATATCATCGTGCAGCCGAACGTCGGCGTAATCTACACCGGAAGCTCCAAGAAACAAGCTGAGCACGGAGGGTTTGCGCAGGACGATACGAACGTGATGTTGTTAGTATCGAATCCGAACCTCCACCACGCCCGCACAGTGACAAGCTTCGTCGAAACGACTCAGGTGGCTCCCACCATCCTTAAAGCGTTGGATCTCGCCCCCAGCAGCCTCGATGCGGTGCGAAAAGAAGGCACCCCGGTCCTACCTGGATTAAACCTCTAACGGAAGGGAAGTATGGTATGAGTCTGCAACGCCCGGATGCTACGACGTTCAGACTCACCAACTGCGGTTGCCGACTTGAGCGACGGCTTTTCTTGCTCATTTTCTTCGCCACTTTCACCTCCGCTGATAGTCAACCCTTGACGTTGCGGGTACGAATGGAGTAAGCCCTCTAGAAAGGAGAGCTGCCCATGTACGATGTAATAATCAAAAACGGGACCGTGGTTGATGGTACGGGGGCTGCACGCGTGCGTGCAGACGTGGCGATCGCCAATGGCCGCATTGCCGAAATTGGCAAAGTGACAGATGGAGCAAAACGCGTCATCGACGCGTCTGATCTGATCGTTTCCCCTGGATTTATTGATCCTCACACACACTATGACGCCCAGATTTGCTGGGACCCGCTGCTTTCATCTTCCTCGTGGCACGGGGTGACCAGCGTGGTCATGGGTAACTGCGGGGTAGGGTTGGCCCCGTGTCGGCCCGAAGTACGAGAGATTGCCGCGTGGGACTTAGTCAATGTTGAAGCGATTCCCTTCGACGTGCTCAGCCAAGGCATTGCCTGGGAGTGGATCACTTTCCCCGAATATATGAACGCGGCGCAAAAGCGTGGTCTGGGTATCAATGCGGCGTTCCTAGCGCCGTTGACGCCGTTCCGCCATTACGTCATGGGCGAAGAATCCATGGATCGCGCCGCAACGCCTGAGGAGACCGCCCAGATTAAGGCATTGATTAAAGAAGCCGTGATCGCCGGCGCGTTTGGCTTCACTACGACGGCGATTCCACAACACATCGGCTACAAAGCGCGGCCCCTGGCCTGCCGCTTAGCAAGCCGTGATGAACTGAAAGCCTACGCCAACGCGCTCAAAGAGCTGGGCCGGGGCGCTATCGAACTGGCGTTGACGTCTTCAGCGGGAGAGTTGTTAGAAGAGGAATATGCCCTGCTCGATTTTCTCCTCACAGAAAGTGGGCGTCCAGTGACGTGGCTCGGCGTGATCAGCCGGGATGATAAGCCCGAGGCCGGGCCGGCGGTGTTGCGACAGGCAGAGGCGTTAATTAAACGCGGCGGCGTGCCGCAGGTAACCTGTCGTCCGTTTGTGATTCAGATTGATTTACGCAACCCCTTTATTTTTGCTAATCATCCGTCATGGAACCCCGTGTTCAATCGCACCCCAGAGGAGCAGATGCGCGTCTATCGTGACCCGTCTTTCCGTCAGGCGTTTCGGAAAGAGTTGGAGAAGCCGCGTATTTTCTCGGGCCGCTGGGAGCGCCTGGAAGTTAAAGAAGTCAACAATCCAGCTATGAAAGCGCTCGAAGGAAAGACCGTGGCTGAAATCGCTGCAACGCGCGGCAAAGACGGGCTCGATACCTTCCTTGATCTTGCGCTCGAAGATGAGCTGAAGATTCAATATACCATCGTGCTCTTCAATGCGAACGAAGATCTTATTCCGGAGCTGATCACGGATTCGCGGACGTTGATCGGCTTGTCCGACGGCGGTGCGCATGTCGATATGCTGTGTGACGCGGGCTACTGCACGTACCTACTTGGCTCCTGGGTGCGCGACAAGCAGGTCATGACCTTAGAGCGGGCGATTCAACGTCTGACTTCTGAGCCGGCGCAGTTCTTTGGCATTCACGGTCGAGGACAGTTGAAAGTGGGCATGGCGGCGGATGTTGCGATTTTTGACTACAACACGGTGGGCTCTGGGAAGCGACCAGAGATGCGTTACGACCTGCCGGGTGGTGGGCGTCGTTTAGTGATGCCCGCGCGTGGCGTGCAGTACACCATTGTGAATGGCGTCGTCTTGTACGACGATCAGAAACATAGTGGCGCACTGCCTGGACAGGTACTGCGGTCGGGTGGAATGTAACCGCTGGATTGTTTTGTATCGTGGGAGCAGAGTAGGGTGCGCTTGCGCACCATTCCTCTAAATAAATTCCCTCGCCCCGCAGGGAAGAGGGCGAGGGTGAGGGGCGTCAAACGATCTCTCTTCTTTTCATTCCCCTCATCCTAACCTTCTCCCCGGTGGGGAGAAGGGACCCGTCTTGCCGATTTTATTCGACAAAATTCGTTAGGGTGCGCTTGAAGCGTTCTTCATACGCATCCGCCAAGGAAAGCAGCGCCCGTTCGCAATCGCCACGGAACGCTGGTCCATGCATCAGCGCTAATGTTGCAGGTTTCAATGCCGCGAGCCGGCGGATCGTAGGCGCGGTTTGTGGCGTCAGCGCAGTTGCTCCAAACGTATCCTCCGCCGCTAACGCTGGTCCCAGAATGTCTTCTTCAGACACGGCTGGGCTTTTGCCGATTCGGGTAAACAGGTCGCCGCAGAAGAGCGTTTTGGTTGTTTCCTCGAAAAGGAGTCCCGCATCCCAGCAGTGGGGCACATGTGGAGTCGCGAGGTAACGCACCTGTTTACTGCCCAGGTCGAGAATTTCTTGATCTTGCAGCGGTCTAGGGGGGCGCGCCGCTAAGTCATTGACGGAGAGCATGCAACCGATAGCGCCCACGGCCACTTGGGCTTGTGGAGCAACGTCGAGCCAATCGTTCATGGCGCCGGACTCATCTGCTTCCCAGTGGCCGAAGGAGATCCAACGGAGACGCTCCAACAGTATTGTGCGGGCCACAGCGGCGGAAATCAGGGGGAAAAGACTGCGCATGCCGGTGTGAAATAAAAGCGGTTGATCTGTGTTGATGAGATATTGATTGAAAGTGAAGTCCGCATCCGGAATATACGTGGAGAGACGGTAGATTCCGTTCGTAATCTCGTCAATCAGCGTTTCCATACCTGCTCCTTATGCGTTGCTTGTCTGATCGAGAGGCTTTTCAGACTTTGTTTTCTTGAGCGTTAACGAGGGTGTTTCTCTTGACACCTTATTCCTAACCCTATATGCCCTCGGATAGTAATCCTTTAGCGTAATTTTTGTGACGAGGAAACAAGACCAAGTAATGGAGGGCTGTATGAAGTTTGGTTTACTGTATGAAATGGAGACGCCGCGTCCGTGGAATGAGGAGCATAATGAGTACCACACGTATTGGGAAGCGTTAGCGCAGATCGAGTTGGCTGATCGCGTGGGCTTCGATCACGTGTGGGAAGTGGAGCATCACTTCCTGGAAGAGTATTCTCACAGCCCGGCCCCGGAAGTCTTCTTTGGCGCTGTTAGTCAGCGCACCAAGAACATTCGCATTTCGCACGGGGTGCGCTTGCTGCCGTTCAACTTCAATCATCCCATCAAGGTGGCGGAACAAGCCGCCGTGCTCGACATCATGAGCAACGGGCGCGTCGAGG
This sequence comes from uncultured Enterobacteriaceae bacterium, assembly GCA_964618735.1. GTDB lineage: Bacteria > Desulfobacterota > Binatia > Bin18 > Bin18 > SYOC01. Next base: position 2,818 of record CAZUFQ010000158.1, on the reverse strand, counting down.
TTGGCATTGGCCGCTCGACCACCGCGCAAGAGCTTGATGGTTTTAATGTCGATTACGACCGCACCCGCGAAGAGGTGAAGGAAGCGCTTGAGATCATTGTGAAAGCGTGGACCGATGAGATTCTCGAATACGACGGCAAGTTGATGAAGATTCCGGCGCGCCGGGTAGTGCCGAAGCCGATCCAGAAGCCGCATCCGCTCATGTGGATGGCGTGCGTAGCCCCGGATAGCTACGAGATGGCGGGCGACCGTGGGTTAGGCGTTCTGAGCTTTAACTTCAACTGGGAACAGGTGCAGAAGGCAATGGCGTCTTATCATGCGGCTCGCGCCACACGGGCGAACGTCATTCCGAAAGTCATCAATGAGAACTTCGCCGGCGTCGCCATCATGCATGTGGCGGAGAACAAAGAAGAAGAGGCGATCGGTCTCGAAGGCGCTCGCTGGTTCCTTCACAATGTAGCGAAGTTATTTGAACCGCTTATGGTGAAGAACAAACTGTATTCATACGAATATCTGCGCAATGTCTTCGCGATGGAAGCGGACCCGAAAGACGCCACTGACCAACAATTGAAAGATCATCACATGGTGGTGGTGGGCAATCCGGATGAAGTGATTCGCAAGCTGGAAAACTTCCAGAAGGCCGGGCTCAGCCAGGTCATTTGCTTCAAGCAGGCTGGACGGATTCCTCACGTCAACATTATGAAGTCGATCCGGCGCATCGGGCAGCACATCCTGCCGCACTTCAACCCGCATCGCACTGCGCCCACTGAGGATCTGCGCTCGGCGGCGCTGTAATCAGCTTACCTTGCTGAACAACGATACATTGGGGCGTGCCACGTCGCGCCCTTTTACTACAATAGAGCCGCTTTCTCATAAGGTTCCGGTCCTGATAAAGGAGGGTTAATGGAACACTCAGGCGCCGCGGCTCCATCCGCCGCGAACAAATGGTTGGTGGCGTTGGCGGTAATGCTTGCCACCCTCATCGAAGTGTTAGATATGACCATCGCTAACGTGGCGCTGGATCATATCCGCGGCAGTCTCTCGGCCGGCGTCGATGAGGCGGCCTGGGTGCTGACTTCTTACATTGTGGCGAACGCCATCGTTATTCCTCTTAGTGGATGGTTGGGCAATCTCTTTGGGCGCAAGCGATTTTTCACCGCCTGCATTCTCCTGTTTACCGTCAGCTCGTTTCTGTGCGGCGCCGCGCCCAATTTGGAGAGCCTCGTCTTCTTCCGGGTGCTGCAAGGACTGGCCGGCGGCTCGTTGATGCCGATATCGCAAGCCATTCTCATGGAAACATTTCCTCCTAAAGAACAAGCGATGGCGATGGCGGTGTGGGGCCTGGGGATGATGGTGGGGCCCGTGCTCGGCCCGATCCTGGGAGGATGGATCACTGATAACTATAGTTGGCGCTGGATTTTCTTTATTAACCTGCCTTTTGGCACACTGGCTGCAATGCTGGTCACATTCATTTTGCATGATGCTCATTACGTCTCACGCGAGATCAAACGGATCGACTGGTGGGGCCTCATCTTGCTCGTGCTTGGAGTGGGCTCCTTGCAAATCATGCTAGACAAAGGAGAACGGGCGGATTGGTTCAATTCTAATCTGATCGTTTGCCTGGCGATTATGGCCGTCGTTGGGCTTTGTGCTTTTGTTATCCATGAGCTACGCTCCAAGGAGCCGGTGGTTGACCTGCATGTTTTTAACAACCGCTCGTTTGCCGTTGGAACGATGTTCACCACTGCGATCATGTTCGGCATGTATGGGACGTTTGCCTTGATCCCGCTGTATTGTCAATTAGTAGCGGGGTATACGCCGATTTTATCCGGTGAAGTCTTGTCCGTACAAACGTGTGGGACATTTCTGTCGGTGCTGGTGGCTGGACGCTTATACCATCGCTTCGATCCTCGTTATTTGGTGTGTTTGGGCTGTATTGTCGCGGGAATCGGCGCATGGGACATGACGCATTTCAATCCCTCAACTGGCTTTTGGGAAATTGCGCGTCCGGGATTTTTGCGCGGTATGGGCTCGGGGTTTATCTTCATTCCTCTGACGACCATCGCTCTTGGATCAGTGCCACGGGAACGAATGAGCGCTGCTTCTGGCCTCTTCAACATGGTGCGCACGCTTGGCGGCGGCATCGGTATTGCCCTGTTAATTGCCTTTCTCAGCCAGGGCGCGCAAATACATCAATCCCATCTGGTTGGACATATTCATAACTACAACCCGGAACTGTGGCGTCGCTTTGCTCTTGCCACTTCCAGCGCCTCGCTCGGAATGACGGATAGCGCTACCATCGGGCAACCATTCCTTTCGCTCGTCTACGGTGAAGTGCAGCGGCAAGCGTTATTGATGTCGTTTGTTGACGATTTCCGAATCCTCGCGTTTATCTTTTTTCTTATGAGTCCGGTGGTGTTTCTCATGCGCCGACCGCAAGCGCCGGGTGCTGTTGCGGCGCACTGAGCGAAAGACAAACTCGTAGACTATCAAGCGCAAAAGTTGACCCTCTCGTTCCTAGGTTCTGCCTAGTGCAGTTTCACGATACCTCCTGGAGATACCAATGTAGGGGTCCGATTCATCGGACCCCCCAAGGGCTTGATAAATCAAGCCCCTACACATGCTTTGGCCGGATCGAAGAGAACCGTATGCTCCAACAGGTTTCCTGCAGATCACTAGGAACGCAACTCTCCGGGGCCGATAGGGCCATAATCTTGCGACATACCCAGGCAGAGCCTGGGTATGTGAGAAAAAGGGCAATGGGGCAGTTTCGTCTTTGTAGGGGCGTAGCATGCTACGCCCCTACGGAAAACGTGGCG
>CAZUFQ010000157.1:0-10530 GCA_964618735.1 uncultured Enterobacteriaceae bacterium | reverse complement strand
TTTGCACACCTCTCAGGACTGGGCGGATTTTCCCCTGCGTCGCCCACCCGGGCGATTGCTTGCCTTTTCAGCGCGCGCCACACGTTCCTACACTCAAGCATGTTATCAGCCCGAGGACCTGTTGGTTTTCGGGAGCGAAACGCGCGGTTTATCAGAGCAGCTCCGCGCCAAGCTCGCTGACACGCTTTACACGATCCCTATGGAAGGCAAACACGTCCGCAGTCTGAATCTTTCCAATGCCGCAGCCATTGTGTTGTACGAGGCGCTGCGACAGTTAGGAAAAGTGTGAGAAAATTCAACTTTTCATGTCTGAATCCAACCTACCCCATATCCAACCCAAGCCGTCGTAGCTCCTCTAATACATGCTCTTTATGCGTCGCGCCCCAGTATATACGTTGACAACTTGGACAGAGACGAAACTCTTCCTGCGTCTGCCACACATACTCCGGCGCCCGTTCGTGAACATCCTCTTTTGCAACGGCTTGTAGTAAGGTGTTGCATTCTGAGCAGCGAGTGAGGAGGTGCGACAGAGGATTCAGCTGGAGTTCAGAGACAACCTGCTTGAGTTGCTCGCGAAAACGATCCTGTTCGAGAAAAATAAGTTGTGGGGCATCCGTGCGCCGACGCAAGCGAGTGTCTCGCGTCAGAATAATCCGCTGCTGCCGTCTCGCCTCTCGTATGATTCCATCAGGAGAGAGCTGCGGCCAATAAATAGTGTCATAGCCTAGCAGGCGCAGCCAACGCGCCAGCTTGCCGACCATACGATCCGCCAGAAAACAAGGAGTTTTCACTTGAGAAGCCGAGGATTCCGGGTGCATCACTCAAGACCGCCGTTTCGTTTTCCGATTAGATAACAAACCGTGGCCGTTGTGAAGACACGGAGAGACACAATGCGAAAAGGCAATGAAGAATCTGCAACCATGCTCGTTCTCCACTCGCTCCCTCCTGCCGTTTCCCTGTACAATAAAAACGTGACGAACCGCCGCAAATGGACCCTGCAACGCTTGAGCAAATACGCCATTGTCATCTTTTGGTTGATCATGGTTGGGCTACTCATCCAACGGAACATCCAAGGTCCGGATTCTCAAGCTCCGCCGCTCACCCTTGTCGCCCCACTCTCTCTGCAAGCGCAAGACGAATGGATGGGCGTCTATCACCAGAATCAGAAGATCGGCTATCTGCAACGACGACTCACCCCGACTAATGAGGGTTACCAATGGGAAGAACTGTGGCGGATGCGGATGCAATTCTTTCACACTCCACAGACCATTCATACAGAGATCCGGGCAACAACTGACAAAGCGTTCGCACTGACACACTTCGAGTTTCGGCTCTTGAGTTCAGGCATGACCTTCCGGGCGAGCGGTGAGGTAGCGGACCACAAGCTCCAAGGACAGATGACAACTGGAGGCGAGACCACTCCTTTCTCTTTTCCGCTGCAAGCCCCGATTTATCTCCCGGCCACAACGGAGATGACGTTACGCCAGGTGAAACTCCAGACAGGCGAAGAACGACGCTTCAGTATTTTCAATCCGCTCTCTATGCGGACGGAAACGGTCACAGTCGCCGCCCTTGGTCCAGAGACGGTCACTATCAAAGGAGAGCAACGGGACGCAACGAAAGTTACGGAAACGCTAGGCGAGACAACAACGCAGGCGTGGCTCGACCGAGAAGGAAAGGTGATCAAAGAAGAAGCAGCTCTCGGCATGGTGCTGTTGCGCGAAACTCAGCAGGAGGCGCTGGGCGCCGGCTGGCAAAAGGGGGCGTCGCTTGATCTCGTCGCATTCGCCGCCATTCCGGTGCCGCAACCGCTGCCCAACCCGCGCACGCTTACGAGTCTGCGTCTGCGCTTCGCCAGCCCCGTTGATTCGTTGCAATTTTCCTTTCCACCCCGTCAACAACAACATGAACACACGCTGACCATCACTCAGGAAGCTGCCTCCATATTGACAAGCTATACGTTGCCGCAAAGTGATGTGACGTTGGCGTCAGATCTGGTCTCGACGCCCTTCCTGCAAAGCACGCATCCACGCATCGTCACGCAAATGCAACAGATCCTTGGGGACGAGCGAGATGCGCGACAAGCCACGCAACAATTGTTGGATTGGACGTATACCTCGATAGAAAAAATTCCCACGGTCGGCCTGCCCACAGCACTAGAGGTGCTCAACAGCAAGAGAGGAGACTGTAACGAGCATGCCGTGCTCTTCACCGCCCTGGCGCGCGCGGCTGGTATTCCGGCGCGGGTGGCGGCGGGCATCGTCTATCTCGATGGCGCTTTCTATTATCATGCGTGGTCTGAAGTCTGGCTAGGACAATGGGTGGCGGTCGATCCAACTTTCCATCAATTCCCCGCCGACGCCACGCATGTCAAATTTGTTGAAGGCGGACCAGAGCAGCACGTAGCGCTACTCAAAGTGATCGGACAGATTAGCCTGGAGATCCTGGACTATAAGAACTGAAAGAAACGTATGATCAAACTCGAACACCTCAGCAAACGGTTCGGCTCTTTTACTGCCGTAGATGACCTCAATCTCCACATTGTCGAAGGAGAAATTTTTGGCTTCCTGGGACCAAACGGCGCGGGGAAAACCACAACGATCCGCATGATGATGGGCCTACTCAGGCCGACGGCGGGGCGCATTTTTCTCGGTGGGCATGATCTGGCGACAGAGCCGCTGGCGGCGAAGGCGATCTCCACCTTCGTGCCCGATCGCCCTTTTGTCTATGATAAACTCACTGGACGTGAATTTCTTCACTTTGTTGGCGGCTTGTACCAAGTTCCCGAACAGGTGTGCCGAACTCGTGCTAACGAATCACTTGATTTTTTCCGTCTGACAGACTGGGGCGACGAACTGGTCGAAAACTATTCACATGGCATGAAACAGCGACTGGTGGTCTCTGCAGCACTCTTACCCGATCCACAAATTCTTGTTGTCGACGAGCCAATGGTCGGCATGGATCCAATAGGCGCCCGCATGTTTAAAGCGCTGCTGCGCTCTCTCACCTTGAAAGGCAAAACGGTCTTTATGTCTACCCATAGTCTCGAAGTCGCCGAAGAGCTGTGTGATCGCATCGGTATTATTCTCGGCGGCAAACTCATTGCGCTGGGCGCGTTGGGCGAGCTGCAACAGCAAGCGGGCTCCGAAGAACGGCTAGAAGATATTTTCCTGCGACTCACCGCCGCGCCGGATATGTTGGAGGTGATCGAGGCGTTGCGCGCCTAAAGCGCGTCAGAAAACCGGAGGATGCGTTTGCGAGTTGTCTAAGCACGGGCGCTAAGCGAAGAGGAAGCAATAGCAGGCTGCTCGCAGTTCGTCATTCCCGCGCAGGCGGGAATCCAGTCTTTTCCTTCTGGATTCCGGGTCTCGCGGTGCTCGCCCGGAATGACGGGCCGCCATAGGTGGTCGGTAGAAAGCAAAGTAGTAAGGCAAAGTAGTAAGGCAAAGAAGAAGCACCCTCATGGAGACACGCTAGTGACACTTCCCTCTTTATCTGCGGTTCCTCGATTTTCACCGACGAATAATTGGCTCCTGTTACTCCTCCCTCGCCTCCAAGCGTTACAAAACGGGTTCCGCCGGCGAGACCGTAGCGGGCGGACACGCGCGCTGATCCTGGGCGCCTTAGTCCTACTCTTTTGGGGGGGAACCTTCTGGCTCTTTCATCGAGTCCTTGATTATTTTCACAGTGTTCCCGACCTTGGCCTCATTTTAAGTCAAAAACTTCTCCACATCGTCTTCTTGACATTCTTTACGGTCCTGCTGTTCAGTAATGTTGTCACCGGACTCTCCACCTTTTTCTTGTCGCGAGATCTGTTGCTGCTCATTCCTGCTCCGGTCTCCCCAGCGCAACTGTTCGCCGCGAAACTGATCGAGACCCTGCTGGATTCCTCGTGGATGGTGCTGCTATTTAGCGGTCCGATTTTTCTCGCGTATGGAGTGGTTCATCACAGCGGTCTCGCGTATTATTTCCTTGTTCCGCTCACGCTGCTGACTTTCCTCGGCATTCCGGCAGCGCTCGGCGTCATCATCACGATGACGTTGGCGTATCTGCTACCTGCTCAACGCGGGAAAGATATGCTGGTTGTCTTTTCCACGCTTTTTCTGAGTTTGCTGTACTTATTTTTCCGGTTGTTACAACCAGAGAAACTAGTGAACCCGGAAGCATTTTCCGATTTTCTTGCCTTCCTCTCCGCCATGCAGGCGCCTTCTTCACCCTTTCTTCCAAGCACCTGGGCCACAGCGGTGCTCCTGCCATTCCTGGGGCTGAAGTCTGGGGATGCACTTTTTCACTACTTGATGCTGTTGAGCACCATGCTATTTCTTTTTGTCCTGGGCTCCTCGCTCTCCGCCAGATTATACCCGCTCGGCTGGTCAAAGGCCCAAGAAGGGCAACGTCGGCGTAATCTGCGCCAATGGTGGGATGTCGCGGTCGTCAAAGCTGCAACTGTATTTCCCGTCCATTTGCGCACGGTTGTTATCAAAGACTTGAAGACGTTTTTTCGCGATACTGGGCAGTGGTCTCAATTGTTTATGTTGTTCGCGCTCGTAATTGTCTATGTCTACAATTTCAGCGTCCTTCCCGTAGGCGGCGTGGGCGGCTCCTTTTATTTGCAGAACATCATTGCCTTCTTCAATCTCGCGCTGTCCGGCTTCGTTCTCGCTTCTATTGCTGTCCGCTTTGTGTTTCCTGCTTTGAGTCTCGAAGGCAAAACCTTCTGGGTCCTTAAAAGCGCGCCTGTACCACTGCGCCGCTGGTGGTGGAGTAAATTTTGGGTGAGCACCTTGCCGTTGTTGTTCTTCGGAGAATTGCTTGTCACCGTCACAAACTATTTCCTGCAGGTTTCAACCTTCATGCTGGTGCTCTCAGCCGCCACCTTGTTCTGTGTGACTTTCGGCATCGTCGCGCTCGGCATGGCTGTGGGCGTCGCTTACCCAAACTTCACTGCCGAACACAGCGCCAAGATTGCCGCTAGCTTCGGCGGGGTGTTGTATATGGTGCTCTGCATCTCGTTCATCGGCGTCGTGACCATCCTCGAAGCTTGGCCGGTTTACATTGTCTTCATGAGCAAGTTCCAACAGCAGCCGCTTTCAGCAGCAATGTGGAGCAGCATCGCCCTGTCATTTAGCGTTGCCTTTGCTCTCGCAGTTGGCGTATTTTGGTTTTCCACGAAATGGGGCATCAACCGACTAGAAGGAATGGAAATATCCCTGTAGGAAAAAGAAGAGAGAGAACAATAAGAATAGATGACACTGATTACCCTCGACTTGTCAGGAGAAAGAAAAATGGATGCGCTACATATTTTCATCCCGGCAACCGTAGCTATCGAACTCGCATTTGTGGGTTACGGATTCGTCGCCCTTGGCAAAGTCCTTGACCATGTTGCCCAACTGACTAACGAAACCTCTCATGTGGTTAATCAGGTCGCTGAAATTTCGGAGCGCAGTCAGCGGATGCTGGAATCGGTGCTCTCACGCTTTGCGGAAAGAAACGCGCCACAGTAAATGCTGAGAGCCCTATGAAATGAGAAAGAACGTCTGCTTTTGGATTGTAGTTTTAAGTTTGACTTTGACATGTCGGGTCGCGGCACAGGAGGAACTTGTGGAAGAACAGGTCACATTTTCGGCTGGAGAGATTGAGTTAGAAGGTTTATTCGCAACACCAACGCAACCGCCCATCATTGGCGCGGTGGTGTGCCATCCGCATCCGCTTTACGGCGGTGAGATGCATAATAACGTTGTCTCTGCCCTGGTTGCCGCCTTCCAACAGCAAGGCATCGCAACTCTCCGCTTTAATTTTCGTGGAGTGGGACGCAGCGGCGGTTCGCACGGCGAAGGCGTCGCTGAACTCGAAGACGTCAAAGCCGCCGTCACGTATCTCCTGAGTCGCCAGGCTGTGCAGACCGTGGTGGTGGCGGGCTACTCATTTGGCTCAATGGTGGGGCTGCAAGCCGGCGCTACGGACCCACGAGTACATAAGATTATTGGCGTTGCTTTCCCAGTAGGTCTACGCGATCCTTCGTTTCTTCTCCCCGTCACCAAGCCCAAATTGTTGATCAGCGGGGATCATGACAATTACTCTCCGATTCCTGACTTACAAAGCCTCATCGCCAAACTCCCCGATCCGAAACAACTCGTCGTTGTCAAAGGGGCGGACCACTTCTTCTGGGGCCAAGAAGGCGAAGTAGCCAAAGCGGCAGTGGAGTTTTTACAGAAATAGAATAGTAAGACATTGATTTTTGATACTACAATCAAGCAAAAGGGCATCCTATGAGTCGAGTCGTTGAAGTGAATGAAGAAGGGAAACTTTCTTTGCCAGCTGAGGTTCTTGAACAGGTAAGACCGCACAGGCGTTTTGTGGTTGAAGTAAGCAACGGCGCCTTGATCTTACGCCCAGAGGTCAAAACTCAACCATTTTGGGCCACGGCGACACCGGAAGAAAGAGCAAAAGATTTGCGTCAGTGGGTAGCTAGCCATAAAGACGGCCCTGGCTTGCCGGATGAGGCGTTGAGCCGAGAAACTATTTACGATTAATGGCTGATTTCCTCCTCGACACAAATATTCTGCTACGTATGGCGGATGGAAACGCTCCCCAGCATCTGCTTGCGGGTGAAGCTGTTTCAACTCTTCTTGCACGTGGTAATGAAGTTTACCTCACCGCCCAAAATCTCATCGAGTTCTGGGCGGTAGCGACTCGTCCTCTCGATGTCAACGGTCTAGGGTGGACAACGCAACGAACCGCAACCGAAGTTGCACAACTGCGCAATAAATTCTCCCTGCTTGAGGATTCTCCCGACATTCTGACACGCTGGCTAACGCTTGTAACTGTTCACAACATCAAAGGCAAAAAGGTCCACGACGCTCGCCTTGTTGCGACGATGCAAGCCCACGGAGTCACTCACTTGCTCACCTTCAACACTGACGATTTTAAGGGCTACCCGAACATCACTATTTTACATCCGAGCAACGTAGCCTGAAGGAGGTCTAGGGATGCCCCAGCGAGAACGCCAACAAACTGTTCTCTCTCTTCTCCAGAACCTTCGCGGCCTAGACTCACTCAAAGAATTGTTCTGTCCGGGCTGAACTATGAGCAGGTGAACCAATCGTTGTCCTACAGAATTCGGACAAATACGGCAGCTGGGGTTCTCGCGGAGGACTTCGATAAATTCTGAGGCAATTCTTACATTGTCAACAATTATACCGAGCAATTGCTCGGTCATATCAAACAGACCTTCACAAGATTCGGGAGGAGATAAATGTTATTTCGCTACGAGCAGAGACACTTCTGTTTGGGCCGGAGAAATGACGGACGCAACATTCGAGACAAAGTGCGCTGGTTCTGCAAGAATGTTCAGTCTTTAGAGGAGAATGTCGCCTGATACCTACTCACGACACCTTAGACAAGCACCACAAGAGAAAAGTTATGGCCTCCAAAATCCAAAACCATCCTGACCGAGCTACGCCACTGCCTTGAAGCGCTATACAGGGAGAGGTGATGAGCCGCTTTGCGGTGGATCCCAGGTTATAACAGTCGCCATAACAAGCTGCGTTCATCAGTGGACAGCTTGCTTACCAACAGTCAATGAACGGGTATTTCTTTGTCGCGCGTCGAGTCGGGACCGGCGTCGAGCGCAGCGACGTTGCGATCCAGCGCCGCGAGTCCGCGGGATCAATCACGTCGTCGATCGCAAAGTGCGTCGCCACGTTGAGCGCTTTGCCGCGCTGATAGAGGCCCGCCACCATTTCGTCGAACCGCTTCTTCCGCTCCGCAGGATCGGCAATGGCCGCCAATTCGTTGCGATAGCCGAGCTTCGCCGCCCCCTCAAGCGCCATCGGTCCGAACTCGCCAGTCGGCCATGAGACCGTGAACACTGACGCATCGTCTGCGCCTCCGGACATGGCGATGGCACCGAGGCCATAGGCTTTGCGTAAGATGATCTTGAGAAACGGAACCTGCACGTTGGCGCCCGCCAGGAACATCCGCGAGGAATGTCGCACCAGCGCGGTCTTTTCGATCTCTGGTCCGACCATGATGCCCGGGGTGTCGCAAAGATATAGCAGCGGAATATCGAAGGCGTCGCACAGCATGATGAAGCGTGCGGCCTTGTCGGCCCCGTCGCTGTCGATCGCCCCGGCGAGATGCATAGGATTGTTTGCCACGAGACCAATCGCGCGCCCCTCTACGCGGATCAACGCCGTTAACATCGTGCGCCCGAAATGAGGACGCAACTCCAACACTGAGCCGGCATCGGCCAGGGTCTCAACTACTTCGCGGATGTCATACACGCGCAACCGATTCTCGGGAACGATCTTGCGCAGTCTACGCTGGTCAGCACAGGTGAAGTTGGTCAGAGACCCTTGGAAATAAGACAGATACTTTCTTGCCACGCACGTCGCTTCGGCTTCATCGGCGACGGCGATATCAACGACGCCACTCGGCGCCTGTACGCTCATCGGGCCAATTTCCTCAGGGCGAAAGATTCCGAGCCCGCCGCTTTCAATCATGGCGGGGCCGCCCATGCCGATGTTGGAGTTGCTAGTGGCGATCACGACGTCGCAGCATCCGAGCAATGAAGCGTTCCCCGCGAAACAGCGGCCCGAAACGATACCGATCAACGGGACAAGACCGCTGAGATTGGGAAAGTCGTGGAAGGTGCGCGAGCTGAAATCACCGTCGGTGTCTCCCGGTCGTCCCCCGCCTCCCTCCGCAAACAACACGAGCGGGAGACACAGCTCCTGCGCCAACTGAAACATACGATCCTTCTTGCGATGGTTGAGATGCCCCTGGGTGCCGGCGAACACCGTGAAGTCGTAAGCGAGCACGGCGCAGTGAGCGCGCTCGGGGCCAAACAAATCGGCGTTGATCGTCGCGTGCCCCGTGATCAGTCCGTCGGCGGGAGTATTCTTAATGAGATCGTCCATGGTGCGCCGTCGGCGTTGCGCCGCCACACCCAAGGCGCCGTACTCGACGAACGAGTCTGGGTCGCACAGATCCGCGATATTTTCACGCGCGGTGCGCTGTCCGGTTTTGCGCCGGCGTGCAACGGCCTCGGGGCGCGCTGCATCCAAACCGATCGCGTGTCGTTCGAGAACCTCGGCCAGATCCAGTCGGATAGCGTCCAAATCTACGTCACTCTGAGTGATGGCGGCCACGCCATCGACCTGCTGCTCTTCGATGAAGATCAACGGCTGACCCTCGGCGACGGTGTCGTCTTTCGCCGCGATAATCCGGCGCAGAATTCCGCTCACAGGTGCGGCGATGACATGCTCCATCTTCATCGCCTCCATCACAATGAGCTGCTGACCCTGGACAACAATGTCACCTTCGGTTACGTCTACCGACACGATCGTCCCTTGCATCGGCGCCCGGAGCGCGACTGTGTTCTCAGGTCCCTCCAGGTCAGCGCCGGGAAAAGTCTGAGCGACGTGATTTTGCCCCGGCTGCTCAACCTGCGGCGCTGCGGATTTCCCCAGGTGAAGGACAGCCAGTGGATCACTGGCGTCAATTTTCGCACCGACTGATCGTGTTGGGCTGGGCCGCTCAAAATAGAGTCGTCGATGCGCGGGTTGCGCCGCAGCGGCCAGCTCACCAATTTTCTCCTCGACGAAACCAGTGTGGAGCCGATTCTCGCGGAAATCGGGATGCTGCAATAACGCCTGGAGAAATCCCAGGTTGGTCGCGACGCCTTCGATGCGGAACTTGCACAGCGCTCGGTACGCCTTGTTTACAGTCTCCACAAAATGCGGCGAGGGCGAGTGCGCAATGAGCTTCGCCAACAATGAATCAAACCGGGGGTTGGTGTTGTAGCCGGCGTAAGCGTACGAATCAACACGTAGACCCGGACCCGATGGGGCCTCGAATACGTTGATGGCTCCGTGCGACGGCCGCACCGAGCCGTCCGCCGTCATCGATTCGGCGTTGATGCGCAGCTCGATGGCGAAACCGCGTGGCTTTACCGACTGCCGTGCACTCAGACCAAGCTCTTGCAATGACTGTCCAAAAGCAAGTTGCAACTGGGTTTTGACTAAATCTACACCCGTCACTTCTTCCGTCACTGTGTGTTCGACCTGCAAGCGCGGATTGGCCTCAATAAACGCAAAGGCTGTCTCTCCACCGCCGTTCGGACTGACGAGAAATTCAAAGGTGCCGAGACTATCGTACTGCACACTCTGGGCCATGCGCAGCGCCGCTGCAACGAGCTGATCACGCGTCTCTGGAGTAATTGACGGACTTGGGGCCATCTCGATCAACTTTTGATGTCGCCGTTGCACCGTACATTCTCGCTCCCACAGATGCGTAACGTTGCCCGACTGATCGCCAAGAATCTGCACCTCGATATGACGGGCCGCTGGCATGAAGCGTTCGACATACACCTCGCCATTGCCAAAAGCCGCGCGCGCCTCTGACTGGCAACGGGTGTAGGCCTCCTCAAGGTCATCAAGTCGACGCACAATGCGCATCCCGCGGCCACCGCCTCCAGCCACGGCTTTAATGACGATGGCCCCATCTGCCTGTTCGGACTGAAAAAAG
>CAZUFQ010000156.1:0-10561 GCA_964618735.1 uncultured Enterobacteriaceae bacterium | reverse complement strand
CGTTGCGGTGGTCCGGCTCGAGCGCGGTACGTTGCGCGTTGGCGATATGATCCACATTCGCGGACACACCACCGATTTCATTCAGAAGGTCGAATCTCTTGAGGTGGACCATGCATCGACGCCCGAGGTGGGGCCGAAAGACGATTTCGGCCTCAAGGTGTTCGACCACGCGCGTGAGCACGACGTCGTTTTCAAGGTGCGGTCGTAGCGCCCTCTGGCCGAACGGTTCTGGACGCTATATTGTCTACGGGCCGCTCGCGCTCGCTGCCTCGTCGGTTGTGTACGAGGGTCTACCGACCTATCCCGACGCCGGGCGTCCGTGGCGGATCGCCCAAGAGCTCGATGTCAATATTTTTCACACATCACCGACGGCAATCCGCGCCCTTCGACGTGCTGGTCCCGACGAGCCTGCAAAATATCATTACCACTTCAAGCATATGACGACAGTCGGCGAACCAATCGAGCCGGCGGTGTGGCGGTGGTACCACGATGTGGTGGGCAAGGGCGAAGCGGTTATCGTCGACACCTGGTGGCAAACCGAGAACGGCGGATTCCTTTGCAGGACGGTGCCCGCCCTTCACCCCATGAAGCCGGGGAGCGCCGGGCCAGGGGTCCCCTGCCTCCACCCAAGCATCCACCACGAGCGGGGTAATGACGTACCGAGACCCGCAGCGCCCGCGGCACCCCAAGCGCGGAGCCGTTGTTTCAGGGTTGCAACCGGGTTTTCGCGATCGAGTAGGAGCACGCGAGACAGAGTCACCTGCTCGCCGCGAAAGACGCCGCCAGTAGCGAGAGCGACGATCAGCGCGTGAATCAGCTGCGTCTTGCCAATGCCTTTGGGGGAATCGATCAAAGTGATCGCTCCGGGGACTACGAGGTCTTTGGCTAAGCCGGTGAACTCTTTTTCTTCTTCAGCAAGAAACTCAGGTGCCGCCTTCGCCCGAGCCCAGGGATTTTCGTTTGCTCCAGAGAGTGTATCCTCATTAGATCCTCGCCCATCGCCTTGGAACACTGCACCGTTTCCCTTCGTGTCCCACCAATCGCGTTTTTCCGTAGCGATCGAGCCACACCACTTTTTCAGCGCATTCACGACAGGACTAGGGAAGACCTCCGCGAGAGACGGGATTCCTTTGATCGCCCGATCAGCGCGGGCTTTTCGGTAGGTATCTGTGACTGCATGGACCCTGTCCGCGACACGCCTATGTCCGTCTATTGTTGCTGCAATTTCAACGAGACGACGCGCGTCGTCTTCATGGACCCCACAAGAATAGAGTAATCCGGCCACTTTTAGGCCGGTGTCGTGTCGACCAGGAGACGGCCAGTGTTCGGCGAGAGTCGCCGCGATCGCGATAAAGGCTACTCGTCTGCGTAACTCACTATAGGTGATGATAAAGGGCTCTCCAAAGGCGTCCCACCGATAACGAACTTCTTCGGTATAGTCGGGGTGAAGGGAAGGGGCGACGATTGATTGTTGCCCATTACCACGCAGCTCCACAACAGTCGTTTCGTCTTCGCCTATTGTGTAGGCAAATTTTTCCGGCTTGACGTTCGGCTGAATTTCGCTCCCAGGGTCTACGATTCGGTAGAGGTAGTGAGAACGTGGCCTTTCATCATGGCCACTAATGAGGCCAGTTTCCGGCAAAAAATGAGACGCTGCAGCAACAGCGTACGAAGTATCAAGATCGACATCCGCAAGCCCGTTGGACAGGAGGCCTAAGAGAATCCCGATATTCTTTACCGAGCGAAAGCACGCATCTATTTCCTCGTCCGTGCAGTGAAATTTTTGCCAGTTTGGGAAACCCGGATTTTTACCATTCAAAATGGGAATGGGCGAGAAGCCGCATTCGCGGTACCGACGCGCCCAGGCAACGGTATTATCCTCGCCTTGCTCAATCGATTGTGGAAGCATTTATCTCACATTCCTGCTGGCCACGAGAAAATTTTTCTAGCATCAAAGTTGCCGCTTCGGCTTTTTTCTGAGGGAACTGTATTGTTGTTTTTGTTTTCTTATTGAACGCAATAAAGAATGTTTATTTGTCAAGAGTAACTATTCGCAAACAGTAGTATGGGGAAGGGTTGCTCGTAATCATTTCCCTGTCATCTCTGCTACGACCTCGTCAACAATTTTAGCGAGGTTATTCTCGGCCCGAGACGCTTCTAAGAACCTCTTAACCTCAGAACGTCGAACCAGCGTCTTGCGTTTCGAAGGGCGATACGCGGTGAGGATTCCCGTTTTAATCCACTCAAAGAATGTTCTTCTTGACAATGAAAACTCTTCCTCAAACCGTCTGAAATCGAGCCATATTTCTTTCTCATCCATTTTCGAATACCTCCAAGCACGCATAATAGCCTCTTGAAGATCATTTTGCATAAATGATATAGTCATAAATATGTCAAAATATGAGATGCAACTTCACGGAAATACTTTGCTGTGGTGCTGGGTGCCTGGCAGAACTCCGAAAAAATTGAAGCTGTATGATTATGAGCCGTTGGGTGAGTTCACCGCGCTCGTGACCCTTAGGCAGAGACGAGAGTCTCTACAGCAAAACGAAAGACCTATAGAGGAGAGAGCATGGGACGATTTAGAAGACCATGAGCGTAGTCAGAAGGCGAAGGAAATTCTCTCTTTTGCGCAGAAGTGGGGACCGATTGGACTTTGTGTACATCATCGACCACTAGATCATGGTAAGGTAGCGGGGCACGGATTTGATGCTCAGCTAGAGCAAGATCCTGACACACCTGCAGGCAAAGAAATCGATTGGGACCAGCAAGAAGCCCTCCTCTTAGGACGGGACCAAGGTCTTAACGCATCTGCAGAAGAAGAAAGCATTACGAGAGAAGCTCTCCGAGTGTGGCGCAGGGACCCGGGTCTCATTCCTCTGACAACCGGCAGAAGAATTACTGAGAAAGAACCTCTCAAAATGTGGCGGATTGAGATGTCACTTTGTCAGCCACGGGTAGTCTATATTGGTGATAAGCTGTATTTTGCTGAGTCTCTCGCTGCGTGGTGGCGTTTAGCAAAAGCCGCTACCGCACTTCATCGCATTTTTTGGGAGCGACGTACCAACAAGCCTCGTCCGTCTGTCGAACCCTTACGCATACTGACGAGGATAGCACGCCAAATCGATTCACCGATCAACGCTAGTAGTGGATTCTTAGAGGAAGATAACAAGGATATTCCCCGTTCTTGGAGTGGCGCTTGGCCTTTGATCAGTGATTTTTTGAA
The DNA here is from genome assembly GCA_964618735.1 of uncultured Enterobacteriaceae bacterium. GTDB lineage: Bacteria > Desulfobacterota > Binatia > Bin18 > Bin18 > SYOC01. The sequence continues at coordinate 7,335 of CAZUFQ010000156.1, read as the reverse complement.
TGACTGGCTTGTCAGCGCACCAGTGAGATTTCGCTGTGAAATAGACGAGAAGGCAAAACTTCAGATTGACTTTGTAGTCGGTGATGAGCGTGGTATTTTTCCGGTCTTGACGGCACAGCTTTTGGCCCTTCTTTCCACCTCGGAAGGGGCAACCATCTGTTCGGGCTGTCGCCTTCCTTTTATTCGAACTCGTACACCGCCGCGAGGAAACCGTGCGTACTGCCTTGGGTGCCAAGAGGCAAATCGCCCTCAGCGTGACGCCACAAACGATTATCGCAAGCGAGAAAAAGAGCGATCGAAAAAAAGAACGATAAAGTAAGAGAAACATCACCTTTTCGAGTCGCCATTTTGGGGCTTCATAGATATATCGAAGAATGGTATGCCCCTTCCGATTTCGACCACTCTATGCAAAGCTTCGAGGCCAAGAAGGGACACCAAGCTCATCAGGAGTAGCGAGAGCAAGAAGGTAGTATGAGAGACACAAATCTAAACTGGATTGCCAACTTCATTTGGGGCATCGCTGACGACGTGTTGAGAGATGTCTACGTTCGTGGCAAATACCGCGACGTGATTCTCCCCATGGTCGTGATCCGTCGTCTCGATGCCGTCTTGGAACCGACGAAGCAGGCAGTATTGAACATGAAGAAATCACTTGAGGCTGCCAACATTACGAACCAGGATGCTGCGCTGCGGCAGGCTTCAGGCCAAGCTTTCTACAATGCCTCACCCTTTACTCTGCGAGACTTACGCGCCCGCGCCAAAGCGCAACAGCTCAAGGCGGACTTCGAAGCGTACCTTGACGGCTTTTCCCCCAACGTTCAGGAGATTTTGGAGAAGTTCAAGTTTCGCAACCAGATTCCTACCCTGGTGGACGCTGATATCCTCGGCAGTCTGATCGAGAAATTTCTCGACCACTCCATCAATCTAAGTCCTCAGCCTGTGCTCCACACCGATGGCTCGGAGCGGCTCCTGGCTCTCGATAACCACACCATGGGCACCATCTTCGAGGAGTTAATCCGCCGCTTCAACGAAGAAAACAATGAAGAGGCGGGAGAACACTTCACGCCGCGCGATGTCGTGAATCTCATGGCGGCTCTCATTTTTCGGCCAATCGTCGAACAGATTGAGTCCAGTACGTATGCGGTCTACGACGGCGCTTGCGGCACTGGCGGCATGCTGACAGTCGCTGAGGAGCGGCTCGCGCAAATCGCACGCGAACACAATAAAGACGTTTCTGTCCATCTCTTCGGCCAGGAAGTTAATCCTGAAACTTACGCGATCACGAAAGCCGACCTGCTTCTCAAGGGTGAGGGTGAAGAGGCGGAGAATTTCCACCTTGGTTCGACGCTTTCACAAGATGGATTCCCCTCCCTGGAATTCGATTTCATGCTCTCTAACCCGCCCTACGGAAAAAGCTGGAAGACAGATCTTGATCGCTTGGGTGGGAAGGGAGATATTCGCGACCCACGTTTTGTCATCGAGCATGCAGGTGAGCCAGAGTTAAGCCTCATCACTCGCTCTAGTGACGGTCAGTTGATGTTCCTGGTCAATGCATTAACAAAGATGAAACCTAACACGCCGCTCGGCAGCCGCATTGCTGAGGTGCACAACGGCTCCTCGCTATTCACTGGCGACGCCGGTCAGGGCGAGAGCAACATTCGTCGCTGGATTCTGGAGAACGATTGGCTTGAGGCGATTATCGCTCTTCCACTCAACATGTTCTATAACACCGGGATCGCCACCTATATCTGGGTGCTCACTAACCGAAAGCCTGCACATCGCCAGGGCAAGGTGCAGCTCATCGATGCTACCGCCTGGTACAAGCCCCTCCGAAAGAATTTAGGCAAAAAGAATTGTGAGCTGTCGGAGGAGGACATCCAACGGATCGTAGATACGTTCCTTACTTTTGAGGAAAGTGAGCAGTCCAAAATCTTCTCTAATGAGGCTCTCGGTTACTGGAAGATCACCGTCGAACGCCCGCTACGCCTACGGATAGATCTGTCCGACGCTGCCCGGGTGCAGTTCCATCGTGTATGCAAGGCGGTGGACGAAGAGCCGCTCGCAAATCTTGTTGACCGCGTAGCAAAGACACTCGGCCATGGCCCACATTTAGATTTCAACCAGTTTATGGCTGTGGTCGAGCACGATGCAGACCGACACAACGTCAAGCTAACGGCAAAACGACAGAAGCTGCTGCAAACCGCTCTTGCTGAAAAGGACGAGTCTGCCGAGCCGGTCATGAAAAAATTGTACAAACCTGGCAAACTCGAAGCCGATCCGCTACGAGGCCGATTCGCTGTAACGCTGGAGGGCAAGCCTTGTGTGATGGAATACGAACCTGACACGGACCTGCGCGATACCGAACAAGTGCCTTTGTTGGAAGAGGGCGGCGTCGAAGCCTTCTTCCGTCGTGAAGTACTGCCGCATGTTTCGGATGTGTGGATTGATGAATCCTCCACAAAGATCGGCTACGAGATCTCGTTCACTCGTTACTTCTACAAACCGCAGCCGCTGCGCACCTTAGAGGAAATCCGCGCCGATATTGAAGCGCTGGAGCACGAGACTGAGGGCTTACTTGAACAGATATTGGTGGAAACGGAGAGGCATAATGAGTCTGAGGCTCAAGCCCTATCCTGAATACAAAGACTCCGGCGTGCCGTGGCTAGGGAAGATCCCAGCACATTGGGGGACCCGACGTGGCAAGGGCATATTCCAGTGTATTGATGTCCGCTCCTCGACCATAAAAGAACAATTGTTCACTTTTGCTTCCAATCGAGGTTTGTTGTCAAGGCACCGGTCTAACTGAGCAACGGTAAAGGAAGAATCGAATGTCGTCTACAAGTTGTGATTGCCCGTGAACTTACTTATCAACAGCCTATGGGCTTGGGCTCAGGGGCTGGGAGTATCGCAGTACCACGGCATTGTAAGTTCTGCGTATGGCGTTTATCGCCTCCAGTCAAAGTTCAAAGAGTACTCAAAGTTTATTCACCAGTTGGTCCGGTCTAGCCTCTTTCAATGGGAACTCCAGGTACGCTCAAAGGGTATTTGGATTTCACGTCTTCAGCTGACGGATGAAGCGTTCCTGGCAGCCCCGTTTCCGTTGCCACCTTCGGATGAGCAGGCAGCCATTGTCTGCTTCCTCGACCACTTTGATTGGCGTATCAATCGCCTCATCCGTGCCAAGCAGAGGATGATCAAACTGTTGGAAGAACAGAAGCAGGCTATTATTCACCGCGCGGTGACTCGGGGCCTCGACCCCGACGTCCGCCTCAAGCCCTCGGGCGTGGAATGGTTGGATGCTATTCCGGAGCACTGGAAGGAAATCCGTCTGAAGTTCTTGGTGCGAAAGATTACGGATGGTGAACACATCTCACCCTCGTTGGTTGGTGAGGGTATCCCACTCCTTTCCGCAAAAGACATCAGGGACCGAATGATCCTCTATGATGTCAATAAATTCGTAACTCAGGATCAAGCAGAGCAGTTCTGGGGCCGATGCCGACCGGAACATGGCGATCTCTTGGTTGTTAGTCGTGGCGCAACGATTGGTCGTGTTGCTCTTGTTGAGAAAAACATACCGTTCTGCCTGATGGGAAGTGTCATCCTGTGTAAACGAAGGGACGCTTACGCTAAGGAGTTCCTTTACTACGCTTTGAACGCACATCATGCACAAACATCGCTGTGGTTCACTTCAGCATCCAGCGCTCAACAGGCGATTTATATACGAGACGTTGCAGAGCTGCGGTTGCCGATGCCTCCGTCAGCTGAGCGTGAAGACATTGTGCGCCACTTGGAGGAATTGCTTAGTGGTATTAGGGATGCGGCAGACCGCACACGTCGTGAAATCTTCCTCCTCCGCGAATACCGAACCCGCCTGATTGCTGACATGGTAACGGGCAAGCTTGACGTGCGAGGTGTAGAGCTGCCTGAATTAGAGGAAACTGGTGTTCTGGAAGAGCTGGATGGAGAGGTAGCCGCTGAGGATCTGGATTCGGATACCGAAAGCGACGATGAGAACATAGCGGAAGAAGTGGAAAGCGCATGAGTGCGCCACCGCCCAACCCGAAAATTTACCATATTACGCATGTAGACAACCTGCCATCCATTATTACAGCTGGCAGCATCAGCTCGGATGCCCAACGAATCCGGCAAGGATTTGCAAACATTAGCATTGGTATAACAAAGATCAAAAGGCGGAGGTTAGACGAACTCAATGTCGCATGCCACCCTCGCACCACAGTGGGTCAGTACGTACCGTTTAACTTCTGCCCACGGTCGGTAATGTTGTTCATCATCCATCGTGGGAACAATCGAGATCTCTCTTATCGGGGTGGTCAACAACCGATCGTTCATCTTGAAGCGGATCTTAACAGAGTGGTGCAATGGGCTGAGGCGAATAACCGGCAATGGGCGTTCAGTAAAAGTAACGCCGGGGCCCGTTACACAAAGTTCTTCAATCGACTCGACCAACTTGATGAGATCGACTGGGCGGCGGTGACTGCCGTAGACTTTCGCGACTCAATAATAAAAGAAGAGAAACAGGCGGAGTTTCTGGTATTTGATGAATTTCCTTGGTATCTCATTGAGCAGATTGGTGTGATGAATCGGCGAATGGCGGAACAGGTCGTTGCTCTCGTGCAACAGGCAACACATCAGCCCACTGTAAGAGTTCAGTACGGTTGGTACTATTGAGCGCGACAAGGGGAATGGCCATGATTGAATTAAAACACAACGATATTGTTACTGCGGATGCTGAAGCTTTAGTCAACACGGTCAACTGCGTTGGCGTGATGGGCCGTGGCATCGCTTTGCAATTTCGCAAAGCTTTTCCCGAGAATTTTGCCGCCTATAAGGTTGTTTGTGATCGTGGCGAGTTGCATCCTGGCCAATTGTTTGTGTACGTTCAAAACCAACTAACTAATCCACGCTACATCATCAATTTTGCCACTAAAGATCATTGGAAGGGAAAAAGTCGCCTCAATTATATTGATTCAGGCTTGAAAGCGCTGGTGCAAGAAGTGCAGCAACGAGGTATCCATTCGATCGCGATTCCGCCATTAGGTTGTGGGTTAGGAGGACTGAGCTGGAGTGATGTGCGTCCACGGATCGAACATGCATTCTCGGCTTTGCCCGATGTCCGCGTTTTGTTGTACGAACCGCATGGCGCGCCGGAGGCTTCTTCCATGGTCAAAGGCCAGCAAGCGCCCAAAATGACCGTTGGGAGGGCTGCCCTATTGGGACTGATGAATCAGTATCTGGCGGCGCTGATGGACCCTTTCGTTTCTTTGCTGGAGATCCATAAGCTTATGTATTTCATGCAGGAGACAGGAGAAAAGCTCAAACTACAGTACAGCAAAGGAACCTACGGTCCGTACGCCGAAAATTTACGGCATGTGTTGAATGTTATCGAAGGGTACTTCATCCATGGATACGGAGACGCTGAAGATGCTCCGGGTACCCAGATTGAATTAGTACCAGATGCAATCAATCAGGCTCAGGCTTTTCTTCAGCAACATGCAGATACTAACGCGCATTTCGATCGAGTGGCGGATCTTGTCGAAGGCTTTGAGACGCCCTTTGGTATGGAGTTGCTCTCCACAGTCCATTGGGTCGCGACACGCGAGACGAGTGCTACTGTAGATGAGGTTATCGAGAAAACCTATGCATGGAACAGCCGCAAGCGCATGTTTGACCCGGCGCAGATTCGTATTGCCTGGGATGTTTTGCGTCAGAAGGGTTGGTTATCCACAGAGGCGTAAAGAAAAGCAATGCCAACGACGGATACCAGCGAGAAAGGGCTCGAAACTCTCATTGTCGCTGCGCTTACAGGTGAAATCGGAGAGGCTCAAGTCGAAAAAGACATTGCGAGTGAAACGCTCGTCCCTTTTGGTAGCGCTGGTTACGTGCAAGGCGATCCTAAAGACTACGATCGCGACCACGCGGTAGATTTTCCTAAATTGCTAGCTTTTCTGCGCGCGACACAACCAAAGGTTATCGAACAACTGGGGCTTGCAGAAGATGGCCCCAAGCGCCAACAGTTTCTCGCGCGACTGCAAGGCACGATCGCCAAGCAAGGGGTCGTCGAAGCGCTACGCAAGGGCGTGAAACACGGCCCGGCCTCAGTAGATCTTTTTTACGGTACGCCTTCGTCGGGCAATACCAAAGCGATCGAACGTTTCGAGGCTAACGTTTTCAGTGTCACCCGCCAGTTGCGCTACAGCAAAGATGAGACCCAGTTAGCCCTTGACCTTGCTCTATTTATTAATGGTCTCCCCATTGCCACGTTTGAGTTGAAAAATCGCCTCACCAAACAGACTGTGGAAGACGCCGTGCAACAATACAAGCGCGATCGCGATCCGCGCGAGCTACTTTTTCAGTTTGGTCGCTGTTTGGTGCACTTCGCTGTCGACGATCAAGAGGTGCGTTTCTGTACCCATCTCACAGGAAAAGATTCTTGGTTTTTACCTTTTAACAAAGGCTACAACGACGGTGCAGGCAATCCGCCGAATCCAGATGGTTTGAAGACCGATTACCTGTGGCGTGGGATTCTCACCCGTAAAGGACTCACCGATATCCTGGAAAACTACGCGCAGGTCGTGGAAGAGAAAAACGAGAAGACCGGCAAGAAAAAAGCGATACAAATCTCTCCTCGCTATCATCAGCTTGACGTGGTACGAAAGCTTCTTGCTGACTGGAAGGGCAGGGGCGAAGGCCGTTGATACTTGATTCAACATTCAGCGGGGAGCGGCAAGAGCAATTCTATCGCTTGGCTAGCGCATCAACTTGTGGGCCTAGAAAAAGATAGCACCCCGATTTTCGACTCGGTCATCGTAGTGACTGACCGCAAGGTGTTGGACAAGCAAATCCGGGACACTATCAAGCAGTTTGCTCAGGTGGCTGCTACTGTGGGACATGCAGAACATTCAGGTGATCTTCGAAGGTTTCTCGAAAGCGGAAAGAAGATCATCATCACTACCGTCCAAAAATTCCCTTTTGTACTGGACGAGATTGGCAACGACCATCGCGGGCGGAAATTCGCTATTGTCATAGACGAAGCGCACTCTAGCCAAGGAGGGCGCACGGCGGCGCAAATGAACATCGCACTCTCGCCTGAGGGCGGTGAAGAGGAGGGTGAGACTACTGAAGACGCTATTAACCGCATCATGGAAGCCCGCAGGATGTTGCCGAACGCCAGCTATTTCGCCTTCACTGCCACACCAAAGAATAAGACCTTAGAAGTTTTCGGCGAGCCTTGGCCGGAAGGAGACGTTGTCAAGCATCGGCCTTTTCACAGTTACACTATGAAGCAGGCAATCCAAGAGGGTTTTATTCTCGATG